>JAMOUY010000364.1 GCA_027067895.1 Acidobacteriota bacterium | reverse complement strand
GAGGAAACTTTTTCCGGAACTTGAAGATATTAAGGATGAGGATTTAAGGGATAAAACTTACAAGTGCTTTGAAGAAGCAATGAAACTCGGCGGCTGGGAGATTAAGGATTTGTATGAAATGCCTTTCACTTTGCTAATTCCCGATTGTCCCGTTAAAATGGTTGACCATATAAGAGGGGTTTTGAAAACCTCTGTGGCTATGGCAAATGCCATGAGCGAGGTTTACGGAGACAAAATGCCAATAAATATGGATTTGCTTATTTCAGGGGCATTCCTGCACGACGTAGGCAAACTTCTTGAATACAAAAGGGAAAACGGAAAGTTTGTAAAAAGCGAAAACGGAAAACTTTTAAGGCACCCGTTTTCCGGGGCAATTCTTGCGGGAAAAATTGGGCTTCCCGACGAGGTTTTGCATATGATTGCGGTTCATTCAAAAGAGGGCGACCACGGAAAGAGGATTACAGAGGCAATTATCGTTAACAAGGCAGATTTTGCAAACTTTGAGCCTTTGCATTGATACTCGGGGAAGGCTTTAACGCCTTCCCTTCTGTGATAAAATTAAGTTATGGAAATTTTTGCTTTAAAAATAGTTGTTCTTTTATTTTTTTCGTTTATGTTTTCAGGCACCGAGCCTGCGTTTTTTTCGCTTACCCCGTGGAAAATACTCAAACTTGAAACGGAAAAAAGCCTTGCGTCAAAATTGATTGTAAAACTTTCACAATACAGAAACCTTATTCTTGCGACAATTTTGATAGGCAACGAAACGGTAAACATACTTACTTCGTCGCTTTTTGCAAAACTGAAATACAGATTATTTCCCGAACCCAACCCCACAATCTCAACAATTTTCGTCCTTTCCGCAACAATTATCCTGCTTTTAGGCGGCGAAATCACCCCGAAAATGATTGCATTGAAAAAACCTGTCGGTTTTTTGAAAAAATCGGTTTTTTTGGTTTATCCGCTTTCACTCATTCTTTCCCCTTTCAGAAAATTCTTTAAAAACGGAAACAGCAAAGAACACGTTGAGTTTTTAAACGTTATACACATTGCGAGAAAAGAGGGAGCAATTGACGATGCGGAAGCATATTTTTACGAAAGCATTTTTAAAGCAACCTCAACGCCGAGCCTTTTCGCCGCAACGCCGATAAACAAGATTAGCGACAAGTCAAAGTTAAAGGGACACCCGCTTCCCGAGATAATTCCTCTTTCAAGGGCAATAGAGATTATGCAGAAAGAAAAGACAAATATTCTCACCATAGACGAAACGGGGGCAATATCAGGGCTTATAACCAAGAAAAATATTGTTGAGTTTTTCTCATTCAACGAATTTAAGGATTTTATTTACGATGAAAACATTATCAGCGGGGAAATGCCCGTATCTCTTTTTGAGTATTACTTTGACGCATCTTTAAATCAGAAAAAGTTTAAAACATTAAACGGATATTTGTTTGATTTATTCGGAAGGCTTCCTAAAAAAGGGGAAAGCATATCGGACGGGCAGTTTGATTTTACAGTGCTTGAAGTAAAAGACAGAGTGATGACAAAAATCAAGGTGGAAAAAACAAAATGACTGAATTGATTATTTTTGTTATAGCAATTTTAACGGAAGGTTTTTTTTCCGGAAGCGAGATTGCCATAGTCTCTTCCGACAACGGAGAATTGTTAAACCTTGCCAAGCAGAAAAACAAAAGGGCAAAAGACGTGCTTGAATTAAAGGAAAATCCAATAAATTTTTTAACCGTGTGTTTAATCGGGACAAACCTTTCGGCGGCAACGGCGTCCTTTGCAGGCACTTTGTTTTTTCTTGAACACGTTGAAAAATACAAGGAATTTGCTGTCTTTTTCATAATTCCGATTATGATGACTTTCGGAGAAATAATTCCAAAAACGGTTTATTCAAAATTTGCCACACCTATATCGCTGGGAATCGTAAAAGTTATAAAATTTCTTTCAACTCTTTTAAAACCCGCGGTAATACTTCTCAACAAATGGAGCAATATGGTTTCGTCCTTCGTAAAAGAGGAAGAAGATTTAATTACAAGAGAAGAATTTTTTTATATGCTTGACAAAGAAAAAAATTGTCTGCCCCCTCATTTGCAGGATATAATAGACAGGTTCAAGGAAAGCAAAGATATAGAAACAGCCATTTTCGGAGAGAAAAATGCTTAATGATTTTCTAAAAAAAGTTGAAGACAAAAGTCTAAAAATAGGCGTAATCGGATTAGGTTATGTGGGGCTTCCCCTTGCAATCTCTTTTCTCAAAAAGGGATTCAAGGTTTACGGAATTGACATTAGCGAAGTGAAAATTGAAATGCTTAACGATGGAATTTCATACGTGCAGGACGTATCAAGCGAAGACATAAAAAAATTCATATCAAACGGGCAGTTTAAGGTTTCAACTTCATATTCGGTAATTTCAAAACTTGACGCGGTAAGCATAACAGTCCCCACCCCGCTTTCAAAATCCAAAAACCCGGATTTGTCCTATGTAAGCCATGCGGTTCAGAATACGCTTAAATATTTGAAAAACAAGCCTTTTTTAATTGTACTTGAATCAACAACCTACCCCGGCACAACAAGGGAATTTATTGTTGAGCCTCTGCAAAAAATGGGAGTAAAAATCGGGGAAGAGGTTTTTGTGGCATTTTCGCCCGAAAGAGTTGACCCTGGAAACAAAAAATACACAACCGAAAATACCCCCAAAATAATTGGCGGATACACGGATAATTGTTTAAAAGCCGCAAAAAGCCTGTATACCAAAGTGATTAAACAAATTGTGCCTGTTAAAACGCTTGAAGAAGCGGAAATGGCAAAACTGCTTGAAAACACTTTCAGAGCGGTAAACATTGCCCTTGTAAACGAATTAACCTTAATGTGCGACAGAATGGGAATAAACATCTGGAATGTAATAAAAGCGGCGTCAACCAAGCCATTCGGCTTTATGCCGTTTTACCCGGGGCCCGGAATCGGGGGACACTGCATTCCGTTAGACCCCGAATACCTTTTGTGGAAGGGGAAAACCGTCGGATTTTACAACAGGTTTATTGAATTAGCGGCAGACATTAACGCAAACATGCCCCGTTTCGTTGTTGACAAAGCAATAAGAGTTTTAAACTCATTTGAAAAACCCCTGAAAAAATCAAAAATACTGATTTTGGGGATTACCTACAAAAAAGACATAAGCGATTTAAGGGAATCCCCGGCGTTTGACATAATAAAACTTCTGAATTCATACAATGCCGTGGTAAATTATTCAGACCCGTTTCACTCAAAACTGCTTTTTGAAGGCGAGATGTACACATCGGTTGAATTAACGCCGGAAAATCTTTCTCTTTTTGATTTGGCAATTCTTATCACAAACCATTCATCTTTCAATTACAGGAAAATTGCCGAAAACTCAAAAGCAATTCTTGATACAAGAAACGCCTTTGACGGAATTGAAAAGGAAAACATATTCAAACTTTAAGGAGAAAAAATGAGGAAGTTGATAGATTTGCACATGCACTCAACTGCGTCGGACGGTACTTTCAAGCCGAGCGAACTTGTTGAACTTGCAAAAGAAAAGGGACTGTCCGCCATTGCTTTGACAGACCACGACACTGCGGCGGGAGTTGAGGAATTTCTAAGCAAAGCCAAAGAGTTGGGAATAGAAGCGGTTGCGGGAATTGAAATAAGTTCCCTTTTTGAAAGTTATCCCGAAATCCACGTTTTAGGCTACTTTATTGAGCCTGAAAACAGAGAGGTTATGGAAAAACTGAATTTTTTGCAGGACGCAAGAAAGGTTAGAAACATAAAACTTGTTTCCCGTTTGAAAGAGTTGGGCTGTGAATTAACGTGGGAAGAACTTGAAAAAGAGGCAAACGGAAAACTTATAGGAAGGCCTCACTTTGCCTCTTTAATGGTGAAAAAGGGATTTGCAAAAGACACAAACGAGGCTTTCTCAAAATACATCGGAAACGACGGGATTGCCTTTGTTCCCAAAGAAAAACTCACAACCCCCGAGGCTGTTTCGTTTCTGTTTGAAAACGGCATTGTGCCAGTGCTTGCACACCCGACAAAAATAGGAATGAATACCAACGATTTAATAGACTTTATTCTGCTTCTCAAAAAAAGCGGATTGCAGGGAATAGAGGTTATTCATTCCGAGATTTCCGAAAAGGAAAGCAAAAAACTTCTTGAACTTGCTTACAGGTTCAACCTTGTGCCGACGGGAGGCTCGGATTTCCACGGAGAAAACAAACCCTTTGTCAAAATGGGCGTGCCCGAAGTCCCTTACCAATTTTTTGAGAAACTGAAAGACAGAAAAAACGATATGTTCACAATAATGGAAACGAGAAAACTCTAAACTATCTGCAACGCGGTCTGCCTTTGTAGCAGAAGGTAATGCCGTTTATTTTTATGCAGTTGTCCCTCATAATGTAATACTTAACAGTCTGGCACCCTTTTCCCTTGTAGCAGAAGGTAATTGTTCCGCTCTGCTTGTTTCCGTTTATTGACCACCTTCCGCTTCCGGAATTTGCGCTTGCGGCGCCGAAAGAAGACGTGGCGTTTCCACCGCTGTCGTAACTTGTGCCCGAATACGAAGATTCCCTTGAATCGTAAAAAATCCCGTTCGGGCAAAGCATCAACTTTCTCTCGGTACTTCCCTCGTAAGAATAATATTCCCCCGCTATCCACGACTGCAAGGCCGGATTTGTCTGTCCCGGGTCTCCGCCCAACTGCTGATTTTCCATTTCTTTAACCATTCCTTTTGCAAAAAGTTGCAAGGGATGGTAAATTCCGTCAGGCGAACTCAAATCAAACTGCACTTTAACGTTTTTCTTTACAACAGTCGCATTTTGAGAAAATTTCTTCACAACCACAACATATTCACCCGGAGAAACGTTTTTAAATTTATATTTTCCGAAAATATTGCTGTTGCTTACCGCAACCAACCTGCCTGTTTTTTTATCGTAAAGTTTTACAGGCACATTTACCGCCGCAGTTTCGGGAGTAAGAAAAATGTATCCGTAAATTTTAAAAGAATTTTTTTTCTTTCCCCAAAAAGCGTAAGCGTCAAAACAACAAACAGCAACAACCGACAAAAACAATGTGAAAACAAAAGCCTTGAAACGCATACAAACCCCCTGATAAAGAGATTTTTTCCAAACGAAAAACAACTATTCACACAAATCGTCAGGAAAACTTATTTTCACTATACCAAAAAAAAGAATTAGTTTAAAATTAAAACAAAAAAATTTAGCAACAAAAAGGAGGAGAAAATGGAAAACAAAGAAAAAGTTTTTAGCGAATTAAACCGAATATGGCTCGGGTTTTTAGGTTTTTTAATCCTTTACACAATTATTATCTGGATAAGACATCCGTTTCCGCTGGAATTTAAACCTTATTCAAACACTTTTTCAAACTTTTCATCAATCCCAATTACGGTAAAAATGCTGTTTTTTCTCGGTATAGGCGAATTCATCTTTGTTGCGGGCAAAAAAAACACATTCAGAAAGGTTTTCCAAAAAATAAACACAAAGGCAATCCACATTATGGCTTGGGCTTTTGCCGAAAGCATTGCACTTTACGGATTTATAGCGGCGTTTATCACCAAAAACGGCGTTTATTATCCGCCATTTCTGATTTTGTCTATAATCGCGCTTTTTATATGGAAACCGAATAAATCGGAAATTGAAAACGAAAGCGGGGAAAATCCCTACTCTTTTGAATAAATCAAAACATTTCCCTAAGCCCAAAAGCGGAAGTTTTCAACTTAAAAAAGGAAATTCATACTATAATGTAGTTGCGATTAAAAAAGATTAAGCGGGAGAGATACGAATGAGCGGATACAATAAAGAGAAAAGAGAGCAATTCTATGAATACTGCAAGGGAATAATTGAGGGAAAAAACGGAAGAAATTTGTTTGAAAAATACAAAAAAATCCTTGAAACAATCACCCCGAGATACGTTATGGAAGTTTTCCATAAAATCGTTGAAGACGGCTATCCCATAGATGACATAAAAAAGGGT
>JAMOUY010000363.1 GCA_027067895.1 Acidobacteriota bacterium | reverse complement strand
CTACCTGATTTTAAAACTTGTAAAAGTTCATATCGAATACGATTACTCTCATAAACTTGACAGGGTTGAAAAGATTTTTGCCTTTATGCAGGTAATAACGGCTTGTTATGTTGCCTTTGCCCACGGCTCAAACGACGTTGCAAACGCTGTCGGGCCTTTAAGCGCCATTGTCAATGTTTTAAAAGAAGGTGCGGTTAAGCAGAATGCTGTTGTTTACGACTGGGTACTTGCTTTGGGCGGTGCAGGAATTGCTATCGGTGTTGCCACATACGGATACAAGGTAATTGAAACCGTTGGAAAAAAGATTACAGACATATCGCCTTCAAGGGGATTTTCGGCAGAGTTTTCCGCGGCGACAACAATTTTGATTTGCTCAAAGTTAGGTCTTCCCATTTCCACCACACATACCCTTGTCGGTGCTGTAATTGGTGTGGGTTTTGCAAGGGGAATTGCCGGTTTGAACGTCAAGGTAATCAGGGACATTGTTTACTCTTGGCTTATTACTTTGCCATTTACCGGATTTCTTGCGGCAATTTTGTATTACGTTTTTATAAACATTGCTTCTTTGTAAAGTTATTGAGTTTTAAGAGGATTTGGATTAAAATATAGCCATGCTAAGATTTATTTGGAGAGTAATCCACAGTTTAATTTTTAACATTGTGTTAATAACGGTAACTTTGTTTTTTCTGTTAATTCTTTTGATATTGGTAATACTGCCGTCTAAGTTGAGAAACAAAGTTTTCAATGTTATAGCAAAAGTATGGAGCTATATTTTACTAAAAGTTGCCGGCGTTAAGTTAATTGTAACGGGCCGTGAGAATTTGCCTGACGGCCCCCCTTATATTATTGCCTTTAATCATTTGAGCAATTTTGATATTTATGCGCTTGCCCAAGCCATGGACCCTGTTTTCAGGGCTGTAATGAAAAAGGAGATTCTATACATTCCTCTTTTCGGTTTTGTTTTGTGGCTTTACGATTCTTTTCCTATTGACAGAAAAAATATAAGAAATGCGAAAAAAACCCTTCAAAACGTTTCAAGGTATTTTAGTAAGCACCCCTATATGATGGCCATAACAGGCACAAGAATAAAAAACAAAGATTTTTTTAAAGTAAAACTAAAAAAAGGGCCGGTTGTAACGGCTATTCAACATAAAATCCCCATAGTTCCGGTTACTCTAATCGGGCCCGACCATATTCAGCCGAAAGGTTCGGTTTTGATAAATCCTCGTGAGATAGAGCTTATTATTCATCCGCCTGTTTATACGGAAAACTATACGCTTGAAGATAGAGATAAGGTTTTGGAAAAATTAAGAGAAATTATTGGGAAACCTTTAATAGAAAAAAAGGAGGTATCAAATGTGGAACAAGAGGGGAGAAAGTAAAATAGGATGTATTATTTATTTGTTAATCTTTGCTTATGTTATCTATCTTTCAATTCAGGTTGTGCCGATTCTTTATAAGAACGAGGAATTAAGGCAACAGATAGACGTTGCTGCAAAAAGTTATTATCAATTGAAAAACAGGCCGCATTTGATTTATAAAATGATTTTGGATAAAGCAAGGGATTTAGGTATCCCGTTAAGCAAAAATGATATCCGAATTCAGTTAAGAAGGGGAGAAGTTGAAATTTCCGCGGAGTATGATGTGGAAGTTGATTTTCTCTTTATGAAAAAACCGTTTACCATGCATCCGTCGGCAAGTATGCCAATCTATGACTTTTAAAAAGAATATTTTTTCAGTTTTATATTTGCCTGTTGTTGTCCTACTGATAATTTTATCGGTAGGCACGGCAGGCTATATTTTGCTTGAAGGAGCCAATTTTCTTGATGCTCTTTACATGACCGTAATTACTCTGACAACCGTTGGGTTTCGGGAAGTTGTAGAACTTGACCTTAGAGGCAAAGTTTTTACGATTTTTCTTATTTTAATGGGAGTCGGCTTAATAGGTTATACTATTTCAACCTTTTCGGCGTTTTTTGTTGAAGGCGGTTTGACCGAGTTTATGAAGGGAAGAAAAATGGAAAAAGAGATAAAAAGACTCAAAAATCACATAATAGTTTGCGGATTCGGCGAAAGCGGTTCAAAGATTGCCGAGATACTCTCAAAAAGCAGAAGAAAAGTTGTTGTTGTTGATTCAAAATTTATAAGCGAAATGGAAAACTATTTTTATATTGTCGGAGATGCTACTGACGATGAAGTGCTAAAAGCGGCGGGAATAGAAAAGGCATACTATCTTGTAGCGGCTTTGCCGTCCGATTCAGACAATGTATTTGTTTCAATTACTGCAAAGGCGTTGAACAAAAACGTAAAAGTCATTGCAAAAGCAAGAGAAAAAAATTCTCTTAAAAAAATGAAACTTGTTGGTATAGACGAAGTTGTTTATCTGTTTGACATAACTGCAAGAAGAATTGCAAACCTTATAATTTCGCCTCATTTTGTCAATATGGTTGACATTTTTTCCGAAGGCGACGTTTACCTTGAAATAGCGGAAATTGACGTATCAAAGAATTCTCATATAATAGGCAAAAGCATTTCCGAGATAAATTTAAAAAGAAGAACGGGATTATTAATAGTTGCTATAAAAAAAGCCAACGGAAAACTCTATTTTAATCCCGATTCCGACTATGTTTTTGAGGAAAACGACATACTTTTGGTTATGGGCACGAGGGAGCAAATTGAAAAAAGCGATGAGATTTTTAACTAAAATTTTCTTTATTTTTTTGCTAATTTCGTTGTCTTTTGCATCGGATTACAAAAAAACAAGGTTTGCAACCGTGATTTTTCCTTCGGGCAAGGTTTTTCAACTTGAAATTGCAAGTACCGAACAACAGTGGATTAAAGGGCTTATGTTTAGAAAATCCCTTGCAAAAAACAGCGGAATGCTTTTTGTCTATCCCAAGGAAGACTTTTTTGCAATCTGGATGAAAAACTGTTTTATACCTCTTGATATTTTATGGCTTGATTCAAAGGGCAGAATTGTCTATATCATTGAAAATGCGCCGCCTTGCCAAGAAGAGCCTTGTCCCGTCTATCAGCCCATAGGCAAGGCGAGATATGTTATTGAGTTAAATGCCGGCACAATAAAATCTCTTGGTTTAAAATTAGGCGACAGGGTAGATATAATTCTTCCTTCAAATAAAAATTGACTTTTTTGATTTTTCTCAATTTCTTCAAATTTTTTTAATCTTAAAAATCTAAAACTTATAAAAAAAATTGTTAAAAATTGAATTTTTTTCTTTAAATTTTTCAAAAAATCTAACATAATAATTGCAATTTGATAGTGGAGGTAAAGCCTACATTAAATAAAAAATTTGAAAATGTATAGAAACAAACGGAGGGCATTTTAATGAGGACAAGTTGTAACCATTTTTTGCGTATTTTTTTACTAATTTTTTTAATTTCTTTTGCGGGAAATGCATTCAGCCAGACTTACAAAATTCTTTTTGACAACTCAAAGGCTCAAACAGCGGGCAATGCTGACTGGAAGGTTGATGACAATGAGCCTTATCCTTCCCCTGCCAACCCCTCTTCCGAAAGCGATTGGGTTGGCGCTATTTCGGAATGGGCTTACGAATTATGGCAAACAGGGGATTATGAAATAGTTCAGTTGCCTCAAAATTCAACTATTACATACGGGGATGCAAACAATCCTCTTGATTTGTCAAACTTTGACGTTTTTGTTTGCGTTGAACCCAATATTCAATTTACAGACAGCGAAAAGACAGCAATAATCAACTTTGTTGAAAACGGCGGTGGTTTGTTTGTTGTTGCAGACCATAACGGAAGCGATAGGAACAACGACGGGATAGATTCACCAAGGGTTTGGAATGACCTTTTTAACAATAATTCAAAAGGAATTTCAAATATTTTCGGAGTTACGTTTAATCTAAACTCAATAAGCGGTTCGTTCACCGATGTTAGAACCAATTTGTCCGAACCGGAAGACGATGCTCTTTTTAACGGCTCTTTCGGTACGGTAACAGGTATTGCCTACCATAGCGGTGCTTCTATGACTGTGGATGTTTCTGCAAATTCAAGTGCAAGGGCGCAAATTTGGAGAGATTCCGGTCATTCGGATAGCGACGTTGTTGTTGCAACTTCAAGATACGGTAACGGAAGAATAGCATTTATCGGGGATTCTTCCCCTTGCGATGACGGAACCGGAAATCCGGGAGATACTTTGTATGACGGATGGAATGAAAGCGGCGTTACCGACAGAGAGGTTTTTCTTAACCTTACAGAGTGGCTTGCTTCCGGTTCGGGAACGGGAAGCGGAATTACAATCGGAACACCTTCCCTTAATCCCTCTCAGCCTCAGAATGGCGACAGTGTTGTTGTAAGTGTTGATGTGACGGATTCCAACGGTACAATTCAATCTGTTGTTTTAATGTGGAAACTCTTTAATTCAGATACCTTTACTACGGTAAATATGACAAATACATCTGGGGATACCTACCAAGGAACTATTCCTTCTCAAAACAACACAATTGTTCAATATAAAATTATTGCTACCGATAATGATAACAACACTGGTTCAAAAGGACTTTTCTCTTATCAGGTCGGATACATTCAAATATGCGATTTAAGAAACAATGCTAATAATTCCGATGGAGTTAATAAATATGTCGGTCTGAACGTTAAAATAAAAGCAATTGTAACTGCGCCGACATTGAATTGCTTCGGAAGTTCCGGCAAAACGGAAATTTATGTTCAGGATACGTCTGGATGCGGCATCAATGTTTACAATCCTAATTCTGACCAGCCTCAGGTAAATGTAGGTGACTCGGTTGAAATAACTGGAAAAGTTGCTCAATATAAAGGTAAACTTGAAATAGATATTTCATCAGGTTCCATGACTGTTTTAGGAACAGACACGGCACCAGCACCTCAGGTTGTAACATGCTCTCAAATTGGTGAAAATTTAGAAGGAAAACTTGTAAGAATAAACAATGTGCATGTTGCAAGCGGTACAATTCCGTCTGCTGGCAATTCAGGCAGTCTCACAATAGAAGATTCAACAGGACAGGCGACAATTTACATTGACAAGGACGGAGATATTGACGGCATGACGACACCTTCCGGTGATTTTGACATAATTGGGATTGTTAGCCAGTATGACAATTCATCCCCCTATACAAGCGGCTACCAGTTAATGCCGAGGTCTCAGAATGATTTCATTACTTCCGGTTCAGGAGGGCCATCGGGCAAAGATTTATATTTTTCCGAGTATATTGAGGGCTCTGGCAATAATAAAGCGCTTGAAATTTTCAACGAAACAGGAGCCTCTGTTGATTTGAGCGAATATGAGATTAAAATGTACACAAACGGAAATACAACACCCGCTGCTACAATTTCTTTATCCGGTACTTTAAATGACGGTGAAACTTTTGCAATTTGTAATTCAAGTTCCAATACCGCTCTTAAAAACCGTTGCCAAATGACGTCTAATTCCTTAACTTTTAACGGAGATGATGCATTAGTGCTTTATCATAACGGCACGGTTGTTGATTCTATCGGAAGAGTTGGCGAAGACCCCGGTTCTGCGTGGAGTGGCAACGGAGTATCAACCAAAGACATGACATTGAGAAGGAAGCCTCACATACATCAGGGGGATACCACTGTTGACGATGCGTTTGACCCGTCGGTTGAGTGGGACGGATATGCAACGGATACGTTTGATAATGTAGGTCAGCATACCAGTCTCTATACTTTGCATGTGGAGGTTTCCGAAGGGCAGGGTACTACAAATCCGACGGGAGATAATGATTACCAGTACAACAGTACGGTTTCCATTACTGCAACCGCAGATAGCGGATATTCTTTTTCCGGCTGGACAGGATTTCAAACTTCAAATGATAATCCAATAACAGTGACTATGAATCAAGATATAAGCCTTTATGCACACTTTACGGCATCATCCTCTGGCGGTAGTGCCGAAAGGGTATATTTTTCTGAATACGTGGAAGGTTCCGGCAACAATAAGGCAATAGAAATCTACAACGAATCCGGAAGTGAC
>JAMOUY010000362.1 GCA_027067895.1 Acidobacteriota bacterium | reverse complement strand
CTCTCCGCAACGGTAAAAACACTTTTCTTTTTAATGTAAGGAGCAATTTCCTTACTTTTTACCTTAAAACCCCTATCAGAACTGTTAAAAAAATTTAAAAACAACTTAATTATTTTGATAAAAACCGCAATAGTAAAAATAAAGACAATCGCAAAAAGCAAAAGATTAGGCATTTTTACCTCCACTCCTATCTCTTATAAAACAAAGCGGTTATTTTATTATAAAGGTTTTATTTACACACATCAATCAAAAAACAAAACCGAAGGGGATTGTCCAAAATAGAGTTAGCCTATATAATCTAACCCATGAAAACAGTTTTTTTAGCCGTCTATTTTATTTATGCAGCAATTGTCATAGCGTTTTCCTTTCTGTCAAAGAAAAAGGATGAAACGGAAGAATCCTTCTGGACAGACAACAGGCAGGTGGGGGGACTAAGGTCGGGAATTTCCCTCTCCGCAACCTTTATGTCCATCAGTTGGTCTGTTGCATACGGGATTGAGGTTTTTTTAAATTACGGCACAGGCGGATTTTTTGTTTTATCCCTTCCCTGGCTTATTGTCCTTGGCATTTTCTTTATCCTTGCGCCTAAATTAAGGGATATACCGGTTTTTTCACAGCCTGAATTGATTGGAAAAAAATTCGGCAAAAAAGCGGCAACCCTTTCGGCAATTCCCATTCTGCTTGTCTTTGTAATATGGGCAGGCGCCGAATTGGCGGTGGCGGCAAAAATTATTGGCCTTGCAACCGAAACGGATTACACCTTTATACTTCTTTTTTCGGTGCTTATAATAGCCGTTTACATGTCGTTAAGCGGGATTGAGGCAGTCATTATAACCGATGTTATTCAGTATTCAATTATTGTGGTTTTTTTTATAATTATGCTTTTTGCAGGCAAAAATTCGGAAATGGAAAATCCGGCGGTAATGGCGTGGCCAAAAGACAGAATAAATCCTTTTTTCATTTTCCTAACCTTTCTCGCATACCTGCCCGGCTGGCTTGTTGAAACCGATATCTGGATTAGGCTTCAAATTACAAAAAACGGAAAAGAGGCAAGAAAGGCAATGGCGGTTGCTTTTATCAACGCATTTCTGTTTGTCTTTATCTTCCCCATGGCTGTGGCGTTTTTCGTGCCTGAAAACATAAAATCCGGGGAAAAGGCTATTTTTTACCTTATCTCGCTTTTGAAAAACAAGGTTTTGCTTTCCCTTGCCGCAATAGGTCTTGTTGCCGCCTCAATGTCAACAATTGACACGTGTTTAAACGTTGCTGCAATGACTCTCTCATACGATTTGAAAAAGAAGAAAACAAAAACCTTTAACATAGTTTCAATCTGGATTGTATCCCTTCTGGCCGCAATCTCGGGACTGTATTTTGATTCTTTAAAGGACGCGTTTTACCTTTCAAGCGGTATTTTCTCAACAACCCTCTTTTACCCGGTTATGGCAGCATATTCAAAAAGAAATCTTAAAAAAGGCGTTGAGGCTGTCTTAATCTCTGCACCTGTTTTCACAATCATTTCATACA
>JAMOUY010000361.1 GCA_027067895.1 Acidobacteriota bacterium | reverse complement strand
CTTTCCGAAAGCGGCATTGAAAAGGTTTTTCAAAACTCCACCATTTTTTTGATTTTTGAGACCAATAAGGATAAAATTGACTTAACAATTGAATTTAAAACTCTTTGAGGTGAAAAATGTCTGTTAAAACAATTGCAATGCTTCTTGCCGGCGGAGAGGGAAGAAGGCTTTACCCTTTAACCATGGACAGGACAAAGCCTGCCGTGCCCTGGGGGGGAAGGTACAGAATAATTGACATAGTTTTAAGCAACTTTGTAAACTCCGGCTTTACAAGAATAAACGTTTTAACCCAGTTTAAGGCCGATTCCCTTATTAAGCACATATCAAGGGGCTGGCAACTTGAAAGCAAATTCGGAAGATACATAGACATTATTCCCGCCCAGATGAGGGTTTCAAAGGATTGGTACAAGGGAAGCGCAGACGCTATTTTTCAAAACCTGAACCTTATTTACGACGAATCCCCGGACCACGTGTTTGTTTTCGGGTCAGACCATATCTATAAAATGGAGATAAACCAGTTTCTAAATTACCACAAGAAGAAAAAGGCTGATTTAACAATTGCGGCTTTGCCTGTACCCATAAACGAGGCAAAAAGGTTTGGAGTTATTGAGGTTGACAGGGATATGAGGGTGATAGGCTTTCAGGAAAAGCCTGAAAATCCGAAGCCTATGCCGGGAAATCCCGACCTTGCCCTTGTCTCTATGGGAAATTACATCTTTAAGTCCGATGTCCTTGTTGACGTGGTAAGCGAGGATGCTAAAAAGGAAAATTCAGAACACGATTTCGGCAAAAACGTTATTCCTTCAATGTATGAAAGGTACAGGGTTTACGTTTACGATTTTAGAAAAAACAGGGTGCCCGGCATTACGAGAAAGGAAAGAGGCTATTGGGTTGACATAGGAACAATTGACTCATACTGGCAGGCAAGCATGGACCTTGTTTCCGTAAGCCCGGTTTTCAACCTCTACAACAGAAAGTGGCCTATTTACTCATACAATCCCGATTCTCCGCCTGCAAAGTTTGTCTTTGCAAACGAGAAGAAAAAAAGGGTGGGGGTTGCCACGGACTCAATTGTTGCCGAAGGCTGTATTGTCAGCGGGGGAAGGGTAAACAAATCAATCCTTTTTTCAAACGTAAGGGTAAACTCTTTTTCCGATGTTGACAACTGTATCTTGTTTAACAACGTAAACGTGGGAAGGTATTGCAAACTTAAAAATGTTCTCTGCGACAAAGATGTAAACATCCCCCCAAAAACGGTTATAGGCTATAACCTTGAAGAGGACAGGAAGAGGTTTAAAATAACAGAGGGGGGAATAGTTGTAATTCCCAAGGGATACAGGTTTGAGTAAACTTATCGTTTCCTTCAACGGGACAAAATACACCGAAGACCTTGAAAAATACATCTCTCTGCTTAACCCTTACGGTTTAATCTTTTTTACAAAAAACATTGAGACAGGGAGTCAGTTAAAAGCCCTTGTATCCTCAATAAAAGAAAATTTCCCCTCTTTAAAACTTGCAGTTGAC
>JAMOUY010000360.1 GCA_027067895.1 Acidobacteriota bacterium | reverse complement strand
CTGAAAAATGGCTTTTGCCTGTGTAAACAAACAATAAACTATCTGAAATTTCTTTGCTTAACAAAACCCTTTTCCTATTAAAACCGTTTAGCCCGAAGTAAAATGCGTTTGTCCCTCCGTAAAGCGGCGCAAGGTAATCCTGTAACCCCGCGGGATAGTTTATCAAAGTTGTCTCAACGTTTTTCAAAAATTCAACCGTTTTAGGCAAAGACATTTTCAAGTTAAACAACCTTTTCAATCCGTAAAACAACCCTACAAGAAGGGAAGAAGAAACGCCCAAAGACGAGCCCTGCGGGAAATCTGATTTAAACTCAATCCCTACACCGTTTTCAATTTCCAAATTTTCCAAAAGCAGAGAAACAATTTTCAGGGAAGGATTGTGGGAAGGAAAAAACTCCTCATCGCCATAATTCAGGTTTTTAATTTTGCTTTTACCTCTAATCTTTTTTATTTTTACGGTTATCCCCTTTGAAAGGGTTGAGTTTAAGGTAAAGGGATTTTTGAAAAAAAGATATATTGGGTAAATATCAAGAGTTCCCCCCGCAAGGTCAAACCTCGCAGGGGAAAAAACCTTTATTTGCTCCATGTCAGTTTGCTATGTGCAAAGCGTCAAGTTTCTTTCTCGCTAAATTAGCCTCTTTTGACATGGGAAATTTCTGTATCAATTCCTGCAACTGAACGGCGCCCATGCCTGCCGCCCCCATTTCAAACAATGCAAGGCCTTTTTTAAGCATTGCGGCGGCCAAAACATCCGAATCGGGGTAATCCTTGATAACTTTGTCAAAACTGTCAATTGCGTCTCTGTACTTTTCCTTTTCAAAATAGCACAAGCCAAGCCAGTAATACGCATCGTCAACTTTATCGCTTTCCGGAAATTTTGATATAAAATCTTTAAATTCAATTATTGCTATATCGTAATTGCCTTTCATATAATCAGCGTAAGCCTGAGAGAAAAGCGTTTCCGGGTCGGTAATCCCGCTTAAATTAGTGTTGCTGTTGGAATTTTCCTGCAAATAACCATTGTTATTTCCGCTTTTTTCAAGCACTGAAACCTTTGTCAAAAGATAGGTTATTTTGTCATCCAACTCTTTAATTCTTTCAAGAATTGCCGCTATGCTGTCCCTAATCTCCTGCTGAGTTGCCAAAATATCCGCATTTGCTCCGTTGTCTCCGGAATTTTTGTTAACTTTGTCTTGAAGTTCTTTCAATTTTTTCAATTCTTCGGCCTGCTGAGTTTGTATTTTCCAAATTTGTCCCTTAATGTCGTTCAAATCCTGCGCGGTTTTCGTGTTTTCAACGCAACCAAACATAAACAAAGGCAACAATAGCAACAAGAAAATTTTTTTCATATCAACACCTCTCTGAAAGTTATTTTTCTATAATCACAAAATGACATCTTCTGTTTTGGGACCATGCCCATTCATTATGGCCTTTTACTTTGGGAAACATCTCGCCGTAACTGATTGTTTTCATTCTGTCGGGGGATATTCCAAGGGAAACAAGGTAATTTTTAACCGCATGCGCCCTTCTGTCTCCCAAAGCAAGGTTATACTGCTCGGTGCCTCTTTCGTCGCAGTGCCCCTCAATAAGGATTTTCACCGTAGGATGCTCTTTCAACCACTGTGCGTGTTTTTTCAAAACCTCTCTTGTTTCGGGCGTTAATGTTGCCTTATCAAACTCAAAGTAAACATCTTCAAGAATGTTTTCGTTATTTAACTCATCCAAGGATTTAGATTCAAAATCGTCTTTTTTATCACCCAAAGCGCTTTCGTCAATAGTTGTATTGTCAATTGTTTCGTTTTCTTTTGTTTCTGTTTGTTCGGATTGCTGTTGATTCTCAACTTTTGTTTCAATCGGCTTTTCCGGAGTCTTTTTACAGGATATCCCGGCAAAAATAAAACATAAAACTATTGCAAACATTATCTTTTTCATAATTCCCCCTAAAAATTTTGTCTAATTACATTATATTCAAATTATTCCAATTTCTCAAACCATTATCTTAAACATCCCATCGGTAGTTTCTTAAAATACCGTTTTTTCAAATAATTCACGCTTAAAATAAGGATTGTTAATTGAAACATAAAAAGGGTTGTGCTAATATGTAAATCTCTGAGAGGTAAGTTATGTTTGGATTTAAGGTTATAAAAAAAGACAACAAGACAAAGGCGAGAAAAGGCTTATTGAAAACGGCGCACGGAGATATAGAAACACCTATTTTCATGCCTGTGGGAACACAGGCAACCGTTAAAGCGTTAACACCGAAACAATTAAAAGAATGTCAGGCTCAGATAATTTTAGGAAACACTTATCATCTTTTTTTAAGGCCGGGACATGAAATTATCAAACATTTAGGCGGATTACACAAATTTATGAATTGGGACAGGCCAATTTTAACCGATAGCGGCGGCTACCAAGTATTCAGTTTGTCGGAATTAAGAAAAATCACGGACGAAGGGGTTGAGTTTAAATCACACCTTGACGGAAGCAAAAAGTTTTTGTCACCTGAAATTGCCCTTGAAATACAAAACGCCTTAAATTCGGACATAGTTATGGTGCTTGACGAATGCCCGCCCTACCCATCCACATACGATTACATAAACCTTTCTTTGACTTTAACGACAAAATGGGCAAAAAGGGCAAGAAAAGCATGGAATTTTTCGGTAGAAAAGGACGGAAGATACCAATTCGGAATTGTCCAAGGGGGAATGATTAAGGAATTGAGAAGAAAAGCCACTTCCGAATTGATAGAAATAGGTTTTGACGGGTATGCGATAGGCGGATTATCCGTTGGAGAGCCCAAAAGCATAATGTATGAAGTTTTGGGATACTCGGTTGAATGGTTACCGGAAGACAAGCCGAGATACCTCATGGGTGTGGGGAAACCGGAAGACATACTCTTTGCAGTTGAGCAGGGTGTTGATATGTTTGACTGCGTATTGCCCACAAGAAATGCGAGAAACGGACAACTTTTTACAAGAAACGGCACAATAAACATCAAAAGGGAAGAATACAAACTTGACGAAAAACCCGTTGAAGAAGAATGCGACTGTTATACGTGCAGAAACTTTTCAAGGGCTTATTTAAGGCATTTGTTTCACGCAAAAGAAATTTTGTCTTCCGTGCTAAATACAATTCACAATGTCCGCTTCTATCTAAAACTTATGGAAGATATTAGAAAATCCATAGAAGAACAGAGATTTTCTGAGTTTAAAAGGGATTTTTTAAATAAATACAATAAAAATTCGGAGGTGATTTAGTGTTTGAGACATTGGCTTACGCAGGAAACGGACAGGTTGCCGGACAACCAAATTTTTTAATCCAGATTTTTCCGTTGATAGTTTTATTTGCAATTTTTTACTTTTTTCTTATAAGACCTCAAACAAAAAGGCAGAAGGCTTTGGAACAATTGAGAAACAATCTGAAAGTCGGTGACAAAGTTGTAACAACCGGGGGAATTTACGGAGAAGTTGCTTATGTAGGCGATAATGTTGTCCATTTAAGGGTTGCAAAAGACGTAAAACTAACGGTTGCCAAAGCGGCTATCGCAGGGTTACAATCCAATACGGAACAAAAAACAAATTAAAAAATAAACAGGAGTGAAGTAAGTTATGAAATGGAGAATCTTGTTAGTGGTGCTTCTGACGGCGGGAGCAATTTACTATGTTTATCCCCCTCAGGAAAAAATCAATTTAGGCCTTGATTTAAGGGGCGGTATTCACATGGTTTTAAAGGTAAACCTTGACGAAGCGTTAAGAGCGGAATTGGATAACACAAAGTCAAATCTTGAATACATGCTTCAAGACGAAAAAATTGAATACACAAACATAACAAAAGACGATAAAAATTTAAAAATTATTGTTGAAGGAATTCCGGCTGACAAAATAGAAAAAGCAAAAGAAAAATTCAAAGGCTATATGGCGGGATACACAATGAAGGAATTAGGCAACGGAACTTTTGAGTTTACAATGAAAGAAAGCCTTAAAAAAGAGATTAAAAAGCAGGCTATGAAACAGGCTTTGCTAATTATCAACAACAGGGTTGACGAATTCGGCGTTGCCGAGCCTGTTATTCAGAGACAGGGACTTGAAAGCGACAGAATAGTTATTGAACTTCCCGGCGTTGATAATCCCGAAAGAATTAAGAAAAACCTTTCCGAACCCGGATGGCTTGAATTAAGGCTTTTGGCAGACCCGAATCCATATCCGTCAAAGGAAATGGTTTTACAGGCTCACAACGGAAAACTTCCGAAAGGAACAACAATTCTTCCGGGAGAAGACGGAAAATCATTTTATCTTGTTAAAGAGAGGGTTGAATTAAACGGAAACGATATTAAAACGGCAAGAAGGGCAACTGACAGATACGGCTCGCCTTCCGTTTCCTTTTCGTTGAATAAAGTAGGTGTTGAGAAGTTTGCAAAGGTTACCGGAGAGCATGTTGGAGAAAGACTTGCAATTATTCTTGACAAAAAGATTGTATCCGCACCGAGAATTAACGAGCAGATAAACAGCCCCACCGCTGAAATCACAGGAAGGTTCAGCATTGAAGAAGCGGAAGATTTAGCTATTAAATTAAGGTCGGGCGCCCTTCCCGCATCAATGACATTTCTTGAAGAAAGAACGGTAGGCCCCTCTTTGGGAAGAGACTCTATCAGAAAAGGAATTAAAGCCGCTCTTTGGGGTTTGATAATTGTTATGATTTTTATGCTTTTCTATTACAAACTTGCAGGACTTAACGCAGACATTGCGCTTCTTCTCAATATGATTTACCTTTTGGGCGGAATGGCATACTTCCATGCAACTTTAACACTTCCCGGTATCGCGGGATTTATTCTTACGATAGGTATGGCTGTTGACGCAAACGTTATTATCTTTGAGAGAATCAAGGAAGAGTTAAGAAACGGAAAAACACCGAGAGCGGCTGTTGATACAGGATTTTCAAAAGGATTGTCCGCAGTATTGGACGGAAACATAACAACTTTGATTGCGGCACTTTTCCTCTTCCAATACGGAACCGGACCGGTTAAGGGATTCGCCGTTACATTATCCCTCGGTATTATCGCGAGTTTGTTCACCGCAATTTTTGTATCAAAACTTATCTTTGACATTGTGCTTTCAATAAGAAGCGACGCAGAAACGCTGAGTATTTAAGGGGTGATGAAATGTTGAAAAAAGATATAAATTTCATGGGTGTAAGACACATTGCTATGAGCATATCTATGCTCTTTATTATCGGCTCAATAATTGCCATTTTTACTCTGGGGATACAAAAAGGCGTTCAATTTGTAGGCGGTACTGAAATTCAGATAAAATTCAAAGAAAACGTTACAATAGACGAATTGAGAAAACTTTTTGCGGAAAGCGGATTCAAGCACGTGCAAATTGTTCAGGTAAAAACAGAAAGCAACTTTCCGGAATATCTTGTAAAAATCAAAGGTAAAGAAGGCGACGAGACATCGGTAGGAAACGTTGTTGCACAAAAAATCAATTCAGTCCTTGTAAAAGCGGCAAAGGAAAATGCGCCTGAGGGAAAAATAGACATAAATAAGGTCAACAAAACAGACCTTGCAGATATGTTAAGGAAAGCAAATGTTTTAAAACTTGACCAACTTGATATGGTTGGCGTTGACAAATCAAAAGATAAGTATGCGCAAATCGCAAACTCTATTATTGAAGAGAGAAACAAGAAAAACGATTTCTTTAACTCTGTCGACGAGGCTGTAAAAAACATTCAAAACGAAGACGTAAAGAAATTTATAAAAGACAATTTCTATGCTGGAAACTACGTAATACTGAAAGTTGACACATTCAGTCCAAGCATCTCGGTTGAGCAGACCGAAAAAGCGGTTACGGCAATCGTCATGGCTTTGATTGCCATTTTGATTTACGTTGCAATAAGGTTTAAGTTTGACTACGCAATAGGCGCAATTATGGCGCTTGTCCACGACGTTATCATTACGCTTGGATTTTTTGCGGTTTTCAGACAGGAATTTACCCTACCCGTTGTTGCCGCATTCCTGACAATTGTAGGTTACTCTCTTAACGACACAATCGTTGTTTTTGACA
>JAMOUY010000359.1 GCA_027067895.1 Acidobacteriota bacterium | reverse complement strand
TCCTTCAAACGCTACCGAAGTAATTCCGCCTTTGTCAAAATAAACGTTTATTGCCCCGTAATCTTCCGAAAAATTATTCAATTCTTCCGGCGCCCCTTCGTCCACAAGCCCGTCATGGTCGTTGTCAATAAAGTCTGAAAGAGAGCCTATTGATTCTTCCGATTCCGGCGCAGGGTCTGTTTCAAGATAGGTATCCGAAATAGAATTCCATGCTTTGTCAAAATCTTTTTCAAACAAAAAGCCTAAATATCTGTTTTCAATGTATAAAGTGTTTTCATCGTTTGACCAATTGCCCGAGCCTGTCCAGTTCTGGGAGCCTAAGACAACGATTTTTTTATCAACGCACATTGCTTTAAAGTGTTCTTTACCGCCCCAGTTTTCAACCTTAACCGGAATGCCTGCTTCCCTCAAATCCCTGTGCGCACTGTATTCATTTTCCGCACCTGTTGCGTCAAGGATAATTCTTATGTCAACACCTCTTTCTTTTGCCTCAATTAAAGCATTTTTTATAGTATTGTCTGTAAAGAAAAATATTCGTATGTCTATGGATTTTTCCGCATTGTTGATTGCTTTTACTATTGCGTTGTCCCTTGCGTTGTCGGTTGGAGCAAAATAGCATTCAACCTTCGAGCCGTCGTCCATAACAAACGAATGGGGGGTGTTGTCGGTTTTTGAATCGTGGAAAGCGCCGTTAAACATTTCAAAAAACTCTGTTTCATAAGCGTCCGCAAGACTCTTGTTGCGAATGAGTATTGAACAATTTGAGTTATATTCGGCATCTATTCCAGTTAAAGAAATGTTTGTTGAGCCTGTCCACACATATTCCCCGTCAATTACAAAAAATTTGTTATGCATTGTCCTGTCATCGTAATCGGCAACAATGTTTCCTTCCGGAAGTTTGTTTACCAGTTCCTGAGTTTGAGGGTAGGGGAAAAATCCGTCCGCATAGCAGTCAACAACACCCTTTACATCAACCCCTCTGTCAATTGCATCTTTCAAGGCGTTTAGTATTTTGGGACAGGAAGAAAAGCCGTATATTGCAAAATAAACACTTGTTTCGGCTGAATTTATCAAATTTACGAGAGCCTGTTCCATTTCGCCGGGCCCGTATGAAGGCATGGTTTTTCCGATATGCTTGGTAAAGTAAACCGAAAACCAGTCTGGTACCTGCATTCCCGCATCATTTTCCGAATTTGTAGGCGTTCCCAATCCGACGGAGTATTTTTCTTCCGATGTTTTCCATGCGTTGGCAATATTGCCTGATATGGAAAAATCAATTCTGTACATAGTCGCTTTTTTAAAAGAATTTCCCGCATACCATTTATCCACAAAATCCGATATTTCGCCGTCAGGCTTTTTTAGGAATAATTTTTCTCCCGTATTTTTTAAAACTCCGGTGTAAATCAAATCGGCGTCAACTTCCGGGACGGATGTGTCGTCCGTTCTTTCAAGGAGAAAGTAGCCGTGTGGTTTTATTATTCCGCTTAATTCAATGTAGGGAGTGCCGTCTTCGGCCACAATTTTCCACC
>JAMOUY010000358.1 GCA_027067895.1 Acidobacteriota bacterium | reverse complement strand
TGAAATTTACCGCAGGTACATTTCTTTTGTATTCAATATAGTCGTTGCCGAATTTTCTTATACATTCCGCCTCTTCCACGGTAAAAACCATAATAACGACAAGCAAAGCCTCAAACGGGGCAAGGTAAAAGATAAAATGGGGGCTTCCCAAAATCAAAGCCCAGCCTATGGGGAGAAGGGAAAGCCCGAAAAGCATGGGATGCCTCATGCATGCGTAAATCCCGTCCTTTACAAGTTTATCTGTTTCAAGGCGAGGAGTGCCCTCGCTTCTGCCCTTTTTCAACTGCTTTCCCCCCACCGATGCGGCGTTAAAGGCAAGTTTTGTAATGACAACGCCTATCGGAAAGGTTATTGCGTGAAAAAGCGGAGAGAAAAAAAGGTTATGCTCTTTTATGTCAAGGTAAATGCATAAAACAGCCCCGCCGAAAATCATTAAAAACCACCACAAAAGCCTTAAAACAACAGAAACCGTGGTTTTTGCCATAATCACATTCCGGTGGGAATTTCAAAAAATTTAACCGGAATTTTAAACCTTTCTTTCAATTTTTTTTCAAGTTCAAAAAGCGCAAACCTTTCTGTCGCATAGTGTCCGCAAAAAGCGACATTCAACCCCAACTCTTTCATAATATGATACGCTACGTGGTTTGTTTCCCCGGTTATAAAAAGGTCAATGCCCTTTTCTGCACACTCTTTTAAAATATCCTCCGTTGCCGCATCTCCCGAAACAACGGCAACTTTTTTTACTTCCTGATTTCCGAATTTAAAAACCCTTATACCGTAATCAAACAAATCGGAAAGGGTGTTTTTAAAAGTGTCAACTGAAACGGTATTTTCCAATTCACCGGCAAAGCCTATAAAATCCCCGTGATACTCGCCAAACGGCACAAGGTTTTTAAGGTTTAACCTTTGGGCAATGACAGAATTGTGCCCCATTGAGGAATTTGCGTCCATGGGAAGGTGGCAGGCGTAAAGTGAAATATCGTTTTCAAGGAGAAACTTAAACCTCTTTTTCCAGAAAGAGGCAATGGGGAAAACCTTTCCCCAGAAAAACCCGTGGTGGACAACAACAAAATTTAAATTATTGCCTTTTGCCTTTTCAAACAACTCATAGCATGCATCAACCCCAAGGGCTATCCCTCTAACCTCTTTGTCTCCCTCAACCTGCAATCCATTCATTGAGGCGTCTTTCCATTCTTCAGGTTTATAAATTTCATTTAGAAAATCCAAAACTTCCTTTATATCCACACCCATAATTACCTCCTTTTCTATAAGGATAATACATTTAAGGGGAAAAAGGCACAAAAAAAGGGGGCTTTAAGCCCCCAGAATCGCTTGTATAAGGTTAAAACTTAATTTCAACCTCTCCGTAAATTTTGGGATTGTCCTTGTCAAAAACCTTGATTTTTACAATATCGCCCTTTTTCACGCCGGGATTTTTAAAATAAACCTTTGTTACTGCGCCGATTCTATAACTTATGCTCAACACGTTGCTGACAGTGGTTCCTTCGTTTCTTGCAGGGAAAAAGTCAACA
>JAMOUY010000357.1 GCA_027067895.1 Acidobacteriota bacterium | reverse complement strand
CCTTCAAGTCTTCCATAACCCTTTTTGCCGAAATTGTAAAAACCTTTCCGTCTCCCTTTGACTTAACCGATAAAACCTTTCCCGTCTCTTCCACAATGCCGGTAAACATACTAACTCCTTAATTTAAAGGTAATAACCCCGTCTCCTTCCCCCAGAACAAGGGGATTTTCAGCCGAAAAGCGGGAAGAAAGCGAAAAAGCCCTCTTTCCTTCCCCGAAAAGTTTGGGAGCAACGAAAAGCAAAACCTCGTTTACCAAACCGCTTTCCGCAAACATTCCCGCAATAACGCTTCCCCCTTCCACAAGAATTGAGGCTATATTTTCGGCGTAAAGTTTTTCAAGTAATTCCCTTATGCTTTTTTGTTCAAGTTCAATAATCTTCGTCCCTTTTTTGTGGTAATAGTTCTTTCTTTCGTCGGATAAAACATTTTTAAGGCAAACTAAAATCGCGTTTTCGTCAAACAGGGAAAAATCCCCTTCAAGTTTTCCGTTAAAATCTACAACAACTTTCTTTGGATTTCTTCCTTCAACAAGCCTTACCGTTAAAGAGGGATTATCGGCGTAAACCGTTCCGCTTCCCACAAGAACGGCATCAACCTCACTTCTCAATTTATGAACCTTTTTCCTGCTTTCTTGGTTTGTAATCCACTTTGAATTGCCCTCAAAGTCGGCAATGTATCCGTCAAGTGTAATCGCAAGTTTCAAGATAACATAGGGAAGTTTGTTTCTTATGTGGTAAAAGAAAAATTTGTTTAACTCTTTGTTTTTCTCGTCAAGAAAGCCGTGAAAAACCTCAATTCCCGCATTTTGCAAAATTTCAACTCCCTTTCCCGCAACAAGTGGGTTTGCATCTAACGAAGAGATAAAGACGCGTTTTACCTTTTTTTCCGCAAGAAGATTTGCGCATGGGGGAGTTTTCCCGAAATGGGAACACGGCTCAAGTGTAACGTAAACGTCAGCACCTTCAACCGAAAAGCCTTTTTCTTCTGCGTCAAAAACGGCGTTTACTTCCGCATGATAATCCCCGAATTTTCTATGCCACCCCTCTCCTATAATTTTCCCGTCTTTAACGATTACACAGCCAACCATGGGGTTCGGCGACACAAAGCCCTTCCCTTTTTCCGCAAGAAATAACGCCCTTTGCATAAACTCTATCTTAAACATAACTCCCTCAAAACGATTATATTGAAGAAAAACAAAAAAAGAAACACAAAAGAATATTAAAAAAATCTGGTAAACAACTACCTGATAAGGGAACGTGAGGAATCAGCGTAAACATTTGTTACTTTTGTCAATGGCAGAATGTCCTCATCTTCTCTTTTGATTTTTATCCATTTGATAAATGTTTTTTCCCTGGTGTCAGGGTCTGTCTGTTTACCTACAAAGTAGTCATCTTTTATTGTAGAAAATTATCCCTATTCTCTCAATTTGAAATGAAAAATGGCTCCCGAACGGGAGCCGGGGAATTATAAATAAAATGCTATTATTTTCCCCGTTTTGGGGTCTATTTCAATATAGCCACAAGCGGCATTATTATCCCATGATT
>JAMOUY010000356.1 GCA_027067895.1 Acidobacteriota bacterium | reverse complement strand
GTTATAACCTCTCTGTCCTTGAAAGTCTTTTTTACAACCGCTATGTCTTTAAGCCTTATATCAGCGTTGTTAAACCTTCCTATTATCAGGTTTCTTATTTCGTCAAGGTTTTTAAACTGGTTAACCGTCCTTACAATGTATTCAACAGAGCCTTCCCTTAAAATTCCCCCCGCAAGGTTAATGTTTTCGTTTGCAAGTTTTGTGTTTATTCTGTTTATGTTAAGGTTAAGGTTTTCAAGTTTTTTCTGGTCAATCTCAACTCTTATCTCCTCTTCAAGCCCTCCCCTTACCTTTGCGGCGGCAACGCCTTTTAACTTGTCAAGGACGGGCTTTAACTGTTCGTCGCAGAATGTCCTTAAATCCATTAAATTCATTTTGTCTGATGTAATTGCAAAGACAAGTATGGGGTCAAGGGTCGGGTCATACCTTAGAATAACAGGCTTTTTTGCTTCTTTGGGAAGAAAAACCTGGTCAAGTTTTTCCCTTATGTCCTGAACCGCCGTGTTTATGTCCGTTCCCCAATAAAATTCAAGTATAACGTCGGAAGTCCCCGTCCTTGAAACGGATGAAATCCTTTTCAAATTGTTAACAACAGCAAGCGCCTCCTCTATCCTTCTCGTTACGTTGTTTTCAATTTCTTCGGGCGCCGAGCCTTCCATTTCAGTCCTTACCGTTATTGTGGGATAGGTAATGTTCGGCATAAGGTTCATTTTCAACTGTTTATAGGAAACAAGGCCGAATACCGCAACCGCTATTACAATCATTGTAATGGCAACCGGCCTTTTTACCGTTATGTTAAAAACGCTTTTATTTTTCATTTGAAACAACCCTCACCCTGTCTCCGTCTTTCAAACTGCTTTGCCCCGCAACAACAACCAAATCCCCGTCTTTTATCCCTTTGTTCAGGCATTCAAAGTAATCCTTGTTCTCATACCCCTTTTTCAACTCAATTTTTTTAACCTTTTTGCTTTCAGGGTTATACAGAAAGAAAAACATTTTGTCGTTTTGATACACGATTGCCTTTTTGGGAATTAACAACGCATTGTGCTTTGTATCCGTAATAATTTTAACGTTTACAAACATTCCGGGTTTTATGTTTTTGTCCGGATTGACCTTTATGGTGATTTTAACAGTCCCGCTTTCGGAATCAACAACGGATGAAATCTTTTCCACAACGCCTGAAAAGGTTAAGCCCGTCGTTTCGCTTTCAAGAATAACCTTCTGCCCCTTTTTCAAGCCTGAAAGGCTTTCTTCGGGAATATAGACAATTGCCTTTAAAATCTTTGTGTTAACAATTGAAAAAGCCTTCTGGGAAGGGGAAACGTACTGCCCGACCGTTATATACCTTTCGGTTATTACCCCGTCAAAGGGCGCCTTTATCATGCTTTTCTCAAACTTTACCTCTGCGTCTTTAAAATCAATCTCACTCTGCTTTAAGGTAAATTCGGCCTTGTCGTAATCCTCTTTGGAAACAAGTTTTTTTTCGTAAAGGTTTTTTACCCTTTCAAACTTTTTCTTTGCGTCAAGGTATGCCATCTTTCTCTTTTCCATTT
>JAMOUY010000355.1 GCA_027067895.1 Acidobacteriota bacterium | reverse complement strand
ATCAAGCATTAAATCCGAAACGCCGAAAACATTTGCAAAAAGCCCGGAATTGCCTGCAATTCCGTCGCAATAATGGGAATTCAAGTCGTGGGTTTGCCCTTTAATCGGTTTGTTAAGCCTGAATTTTTTCACATTCGGATTTTTTACAAATTTCTTTGCAAGGTTGTATTCAAAAAGATTTCCCCTTTCCGTCGGCGCAACGTTTACGCATTTCAAAGGGGGAAGGAAACAGCCGGGATAATCTTTCAAAAAATCCCGTGCAAGAGTTTTGAATTTTTTACCCGTCAACTTTTCCGCAACATACTTTAAGGCAATGTAATTCAAACACGAATAGACTTTTTTTCCCCTTTCTCCTTTAAAGCCTTTTTCAACAATTGAAACAAGGTAATCTTCCGGGTAAAGATAAAGCGGAAGCCAAGGAATTAAACCGGAAATATGGGTTGCAAACTCTTTAACCTTCAAAGAATACGGAAAAAAAGGAAAAATCTCCCTAACGTCAAGGTTTAAATCAACAAATTTTTTCAAAATCACAAAACTCACAAGAGGCTTTGTTATTGAAGCACAGTCGTAAACGAGAAAATCCGGGTATGAGTATGAAAAAACCTCTTTCCCGTTTTTATAAGCCGCAAGAGAAAAAGAGGGGGTAAATTTCCCCAACCCGATTCCCCTTAAAATTCCTTGAAGCATTCCTCTTTTTCAATCATTTCAGAAATTGTCTTTGTAAGTTTCAAAGCGTTTAAACCGTCCTGTCCGGAAACAACGACGGGTTTATCCTCAATAATGGAATTCAAAAAAGCGCCGTCTTCGGCTTCCAACTGGTCTTTATTTACAACCTCAACGCTTTGGGAAACAATTTCATTTCCCTTATAAAAAACCTTTTTCAAACTTCTTGCGTTTAAATCGGCCGAATAATAGGCGTTTTCTGAAAAAACCCTTATGCTTCTGTCCCTGTCTTCCGAAACCCTTGACACGCTTAATTCCGCAATAGCCCCGTTTTCAAATTCAATCAAGGCAAAGCCTATATCGGTTTTTTCGGTTAAAACCCTGCTTCCCTTTGCGGTAATTCTTTTGGGTTTTGATTTTACAAGGGTTAAAACAAGGTCAATATCGTGAATCATTAAGTCAAGCACAACGTCAATGTCCACGCTTCTGCCCGTAAACGGGGAAAGCCTTGAAGTTTTTACAAAATTTGCTTTTTCCACTTCTTTTTTCAGGGAAACAAACGCGGGATTAAACCTTTCAATATGCCCAACCTGAAACTTCAAGCCGTTTCTTTCAGCAAGTTTTATAAGTTTTTCCCCGTCCTCAACTCTGTCGGTAATAGGCTTTTCAACAAGCACATGGACACCGTTTTCAAGGAAAAAAGAGGCTATTTCAAAGTGCAAAACCGTTGGGACGGCAACCACAACGGCATCAACCTTGCCTAAAATATCCCTGTAATCTTTCACATATTCCGCATTGTACTTTTCAGCAAATTCCTTTCCTCTCTCCTCGTCAATATCCACAACATACTTTAAATCCGAATTTTCCAATTCGGAAAGCACTCTTGCATGAA
>JAMOUY010000354.1 GCA_027067895.1 Acidobacteriota bacterium | reverse complement strand
TGACTGGATTTATCCCGAAGCAATGAGAAGCCTTGCACTGGACGGGGCGGAAGTTATTCTTCACTCCTCAAACCTTGTTCTGCCTTACTGCCAAAAGGCAATGTTTGCAAGGGCGCTTGAAAACAGGGTTTTCATTATTACCGCAAACAGGTTTGGAAAAGAGACAAACTCAAAAGGGGTAACGGTTGAATTTACCGGCCAAAGTCAAATAATGTCCCCAAACGGCGAGGTTTTGCTTACCGTGGGGCGCAAAACAACAGGCTTTTACTCGGTTGAGATAGACTTATCGTTAACCGACAAGCAAATGAATCCTTTAAATCACCTGTTTAACGACAGAAGAGAAGATTTGTATAAACTTTAAAAAAAATCTTTTATTTTTAAAAGAAAAATACACTATAACATAATTCTTTGAAAAAAAAGGAAAAACAATCATAAATGTAATCGTAAATTTTTTTCATTTAATCTTTTTTATTCTTTACTTTTTTTTTAAAATTGAAAAAAATTAAAAAAAATGTATATTTATTAATATGACATTTTAGAAGGAGACTGTAATTTGAAAACAAAAAAAACAAAAGATAGCGTAATCTCAAAAAACGATAATATCGTCTGTCAAGGAAAAATTTACCATGTGCAGACAGAATTTTACAAAGCAACAAATAAAATAATCTGCAATATTTTTAAGGAAGGCACCGCATTAAAAAAAATTGAGAAAAAAATAGATTTGGATAAACAGAAAGATATAACGGAAGAAATTTCCTCGTTGCATTTTTATGTTTTAAACAAGATTGAAGAGGGATGCAAAAATCTATCAAATCAACAAGCCACAATAACAATAGAAAACGCAACTCCATCCAATGCAAACGAAACTAAAATTCGCAAACTTGACGAAAAAGCACTTCAAAACTTTTTGGAATTTGAAAAAATTTTGGATAAAATATTAGCCTCTTTTCTAAACTTTATAGAAAAAACCGATGAAATTGAAAGTTGCTTGATTTTATGGAAATTTTCAGACGTTACTTTTGAGTTTTTTCTCAGCGAGCATAAAGATTCTCAAAACGTTAAAGACAATCTTATTAGCCTATGGAATAAAACCGAAAGTTTTTTTACAAAAAAGAAAAAGAATTTGAACAGTGTTGAACTTGTTTTCAATAAAAAAATTCTTTTCCTAACCCAAACCAACAGAGAAAAACACACAATAATCTCTATTACGCAATTACCGAAAAACGCAAATTTTGCCATGTTTAAGCAAAAATCAAAGAAGTTTTTATCCGAACTTTCTTTAATAGAAATTTAGAACAATTTCGTTTCGCCTGCTTCACGAGTAAAAACAACTGCTTTTAAAATAAGAAAATTGCGGTATTTTTCTATTCTTTCAACTTCAACGAAAGTGTCAAAACAAAATGAGCGACGGGGTCTTCCTGCTGTGAGGGAACAAAAACATCCACGTGAAGAGGCATGTTTTGTCTTTCTCCCGTTTCAATAGTTTTTTTAATCAATTCCTTTATCTCGTCTCCCTGCTTGCAAACAAAGATTGCGTCCCCTTCGGTTCTTTTAAAGAATTCCGCCTTTAAGTCTTTGAATATAAGCGAGATGTTTCTCCCGCTGTCTTCAATCAGTTTCATTGCCAAAACTCCGCCGGAAGCGTCGGCGCCTACGCACATTACTCCGAAATACATTGAGCCTAAGTGATTTTTGTTTTTGTCTTTAAACGGAATTTTTACGTGGACTTCTTTTTCGCTAATCTTCACTACGGAAGGCTCAACATAGTAAAGCATAGGAATTTTTTCCTTGGCAAAATTTCTCATCCATTTTGTTGTTGCATCTTCTCTTTTACCCATAAATCTCTCCTTTTTTTCTTTTCATATCTGTATAATGCTATATCAATCTTGATTAAGTTTCAATTTTTTTAAAAACTCAGACAGGAAAATAATCGCAAACAAAAATTTTTATTGACAAATCCGTATGTTGTGATAGTTTTTATAGCATGATGAGTGAGATTAGGAAAAACGGCGGACAGTTTTATTTTTGGTTTTATTTTTACTTTAACTAAGGGGCTGTCTGCTAAAAGTATATGTGAGCCGCGGGGCAGACAGCCTCGCGGCTTTTTTGTTTTAAAGCCGCGAAACCGAAAAAGGTTCGCGGTTTTTTTTGTTTAAAACACTTTTGGGGGGATAAAATGAATAACCTGAAACTTACAAGGAAAAAAGGAAAAACGACAATCAAGGTAAGGGACGTTGAAATCGGCAAAGATTTCGTAATTATGGCGGGGCCCTGCTCTGTTGAAAGCGAAGAACAGACAATCACAATTGCCGAAGCAGTGAAAAAAGCCGGGGCAAATATTTTAAGAGGCGGGGCTTTTAAACCGAGAACATCTCCCTACTCTTTTCAGGGATTGGGATTAAAAGGCCTTAAAATTTTGGCAAAGGCAAGGGAAATTACGGGACTTCCCATAATCACCGAAGTTATAGACCCGAGAGACGTGCAATGGGTTTCGGATTTTGTTGACATTCTTCAAATAGGCGCAAGAAATATGCAAAACTTTTCCCTTTTAAAGGAAGTCGGAAAATCGGGAAAACCCGTAATGCTGAAAAGGGGAATGCACTCAACAATAGTTGAATGGCTTTCCTGCGCGGAATACATTTTAAATGAGGGAAACCCAAACGTTATTCTCTGCGAAAGGGGAATAAGAAGTTTTGAAACATATACAAGAAACACCCTTGACATATCGGCAGTCTCAGTCGTAAAAACGCTAAGCCATCTTCCGGTAATAGTTGACCCGTCCCACGCAACGGGAAGACCGGAGTTAATCCCCCCAATGAGCCTTGCCGCAGTTTCGGTTAAAGCGGACGGTATTATGGTTGAAGTGCACCACAAACCGGAAGAGGCTTTAAGCGACGGGGCGCAGGCTTTGCTTCCCGAAGAGTTTGAAACCCTTGTAAAACAGGTAAGAAACCTTGTAAACTGTATGAAAGAGGCAAATCCTTACTTCATAAAGGAAAGAAAATGATTAAAGTTTTCCCCTCAAAAATAGAAGGAAAAACAAAAACAAATCCATCAAAATCCATAACGCAGCGGGCTTATGCCATCGCTTCCCTTTGCAGGGAAAAAAGCATAATCAAAAATCCGTCAAAAAGCGACGACAGCCTTTCGTCTTTAAATATTGTCAAAAGAATGGGAAGCATTGTTGAAGAATGGGAAAACAAAACCGCAATTCACGGGCTTCAAAAAAAACACGAAAAAGATTTTGACTGCGGGGAAGCGGGGTTGTGCATAAGAATGTTTGCTCCCATTCTTTCTCTTTTTGAAGACGAAATTGTTTTAACGGGAAAAGGCTCTCTTCTAAAAAGACCTGTAAACATGGTTGAAAGTTTAAAACAACTTGGGGCATACGTTGAAACGGCAAACGGCTTTCCTCCCATAAAAATTAAAGGGAAACTCAAAAACGGGGAAATAGAAATTGACGCAAAAATTACATCGCAGTTTTTAACCGGGCTTTTGATTGCCCTTACAAACACAGGCGGAAAATCAAAAATCATAGCAAAAAATACGGTCAGCAGGCCTTACATTGATTTAACCATAGATTTGCTTGAAAAAGCGGGGGCAAAAATAACAAACCATAATTACGAAATTTTTGAAATTGAGCCTTCAAAATTTAATCCCCTAAACCTTGAAGTTGAAGGGGATTTTTCTTCCGCATGCTTTTTGCTTGTTGCAGGGGCAATATGCGGAAAGGTTGCTGTTTCAAACCTCAATCCCTCGTCAAAACAGGCTGACAAAAAAATTCTGGACATTTTAATGGATGCGGGATGCAGAATAAAAGTTTCAAACAACGGGATAGAGGTTGAGGAAAGCGAAATTGAAGGCTTCACCGTTGACGTTAAAGACTGCCCCGACATAGTGCCCTCAATTATTCCCCTTGCGGCAAAGGGAAAGAGGGAAAGCAGAATTTTCGGTGTAAAAAGGCTTAAATTTAAGGAAAGCGACAGGCTTAACGCCATGATGAGAGAGTTTGAAAAAATAGGAATAAAAAGCGAAATTAAAAACGACTGTCTGACAATATTTCCCTCAAAAATCAAGGGAGGAAGGGCAAATTCAAACAACGACCACAGGGTTGCCATGGCACTTGCCCTATGCGGGCTTGTATCCGAAAAAGGGGTTGAGATTGAAAATCCCCAATGCGTCTCAAAGTCGTTTCCGGATTTTTTTAACCGTTTAAAGGAATTAAATGCAAAAATTGAATACGGGGGGCAATAATGGATTTGAAAAAGGTTAGAAAAGAGATTGACACAATTGATTTTGAAATTCTGAAACTCTTAAACAGAAGAATGGAGTTGGCGCTTACCTCAAAAAAGTTTAAGAAAAAGGTTTTTGACCCCGAAAGGGAAAAAGAAGTGATAGAGAATGTTTTAAGGTATGCCCACGGGGTAATAAGTCCCGAATTTACGGAAAAGGTTTTTACCACAATTTTGGAAGAAAGCAAGGAATTGCAAAACCGCGATTATAAACTTATCGGATTTCAGGGAGAGCACGGCGCATACGGCGAACTTGCGTCCCAAGGCTTTATGAAAGAGGGAATTTCAATTCCCTTAAACACCTTTGCAGATGTTTTTAAAGGGGTGGAAAAGGGATACTATGATTTCGGAATTGTCCCTGTTGAAAACTCGTTAGGCGGCTCAATTCTTGACGTAAACTCACTGCTTGCCAAACACAACGTTTACATTGTCAAGGAAATTCCGGTAAAAATCCAGCATTCCCTTCTTGTCCTTCCCGATACAAATTACAGAGACATCAGGGTTGTTTACTCTCACCCGCAGGCGCTTGCCCAGTGCAAAAACTTTCTTGAAAGACACAACTTTGAGGCAAGGCCTTTTTACGATACCGCAGGCGCGGCAAAAATGCTTTTTGAAAAAAAACCGGACGCGGCGGCAGTAATTGCAAACAAACTGTGTGCAAAACTGTACCACCTTGAAGTGATTATGGAAAACATAGAAGACCATTCCGAAAACATCACAAGGTTTTTTGCAATTTCAAACAAGCCTCAAAAAGAGGGAAACAAAACCTCAATAATCTTTTCGGTAAAACACAAAGCAGGCACACTTTTTAAAATTCTTGAAATTTTTGCGGAAAACAAAATCAATTTGACAAGAATTGAGTCTATGCCTGTAAGCGGAAAACCGAATACCTACGTGTTTTTCATAGACTTTGAAGGAAATTCGGAAGACCCGAAGGTAAAAAACACTCTTGAAAAAGTGAAAGAAAAAACAACATTTTTCAAATGGCTTGGCAGTTATGACAAGGGAGAGGTTATATGCGAATAGCGATTATTGGCTTCGGGAAAATGGGGAAATTCTTTGCAAACATACTTAAAAACGACCACTCTCTCTTTGTCTATGACATTGACAGGGAAAAAACAAAAAACGCCGACATAAAAGACGGAATAATCGCAAAAGACATTGAGGAAATAACGGAATTCAACCCCCATCTTGTTATCAATGCGGTTTCCCTCAAAAACACAATCCCGGTTTTCAAGCAACTTGAAGAGTTTATCTCGCCGAAAACAACCATAGGGGACATTGCATCGGTAAAGGGGGAGATTATCAGGTATTACAACGATACAAAAAACCCGTTTTTTTCAATTCACCCAATGTTTGGGCCGACTTTTGCCGATTTGAAAAAACTCAAAAACGAATGCGTGGTAATTATTGAGGAATCGGACAAAAAAGCAAAGGATTTTTTCAAAACACTTTTTGAAAAACTGGGCTTAAAAGTTTTTAACTTCTCTTTGGAAGAGCACGACAAAACAATGGCTTACTCACTTACCCTTCCGTTTGTCGCAACCTTTATATTTGCAGGATGCATAGACATAAAAACCGTGCCCGGCACAACCTTTAAAAAACACCTTGAAATCGCAAAGGGGCTTTTAAGCGAAGACAATTACCTTTTAAGCGAAATTCTTTTCAACAAATACTCGGTGAAGGAAATCAACAAGGTGCAGTCCCAACTTGAATACCTGAAACACATAATAAATCAGAAGGACGGCGAACTCGCCTTTGATTACCTTGATAAACTGAGAAAAAACATTGAGGAATAAAATGGTGGAATTTTCAAGAAAACTTGAATTTATACCCGAATACGTGCCGGGAAAATCAATTGAAAACATAAGCGAAAAGTG
>JAMOUY010000353.1 GCA_027067895.1 Acidobacteriota bacterium | reverse complement strand
GATTATATAAATAATTTGTTGCTTATTTTTGACAGTGCAAACCAAACTTATCAGGTGGTAAAAATCACAAATCTTACTACGGGACAAAATAGTGGAACACAAACCAAAGTGGATTTTGACACCGGCTGGGGAGACAATTTAAGCACTGGCAGGCCTTTTAATCCGTCAAGTGCAGTTTACTTGGGGGATTACAACATGGTTTACGTTGATAACAACAATGTGTTGAGAATTTTTACTCCAACAGGTGAGAATATTCCTTTGATGAACAATGTTCTTTCCATGCAGGTAATGGTTGGAAGAGACACCGATGGAGACAACCAAGTTGATTCTTGGACGGCAAACGAAAGTGATTTGTCTGATTTGTATGAAGCAAAAGCGGTTAAGATTTTTATAGTTACCACAACTTCCCACGAGGAAAAGGGTGTTACCGTGGATATAATGGAAAAAATCAATCAACTTGATACAAATTCAGGCGGTTTTTGGAGTCAGGAAGTTAACTGGAATGCCGTATTGAGCAATTATGCGGCTACACACGGCGGAGCGCCCGGTGTGCCGAGGGTTTATTCGTTTGCATGTGAACTTAGAAATGTTTATACGTGTAATTAAGGGGGAGATATGTTAAGCGGCAATAAAGGAGGGGCAACCCTCACGGCAACGGTTATTATTTTAATGCTTTTAAGCGTGTTGGGGCTTACTCTGCTTTCCCTTTCAAGGTCAAGCATAAAGATAGCCACAAGTTTTGAGAAAAACGAACAGGCTTTTAATGTGGCGGAATCCGGGCTTCAAAATATTGTTCAGACAAAGTTAGGGACTTACAACGATATTATTACCTATCTTTTTTACAATCCGGCGGACCTTGATTCATTGCCTGATGAAAGATTTGCCGATTTTGACGGAATTATTAACGGGCAGGGCAATTTCGGTTCGTTATATTCCGCATACTACTCCCATTTTCCCGAACTTAGGGGTTCTTATGTTGTTGATACGGGAGACCCTTCTTCTCCGAGTGACGATGTAATCGGAGAGTATTATGTCAGAGTTTTGGACAATGATATTTTTATCAATGAAGACGGAGACCATTTTGCAAACCAGCTTGAAGACGAGGACGGAGACCCGGATAACGGGGCCGTTTTGGCAAACATGAGAGTTGACAGGGATAAAAACTTTTTTGTTCAAGCAAGGGGAATTATTAGGCAGGGTAATAAAATTTTAGGAACAAGGCTAATAACCGTAAGAATATGCGCTATTCAAGGGTCTTCCGGAACACAAAAGGGAGGCTCTTCGGCTAATGTTGATATTGCTAAGCGTTTTTGTGTGCAGCCAAATTATATTGAGCAATAAAGGGAGGGAAAAATGAGGAGGTTAGTAGGTTTTTCAATATTTGCGTTACTTTTGATAACGTATGCTTTTTCAGGGTATGCGGCATGCACCAGAAAGGTTTTTGACCCTCTGGAACCGATTAACAAAACAGTGCCGCCGAATATTTTAATTGTTGTGGATAACTCAGGTTCTATGGTGCAGGATACCCGTAATTCATGGTTAAGGGATTTTAGAAGAAATCAAGATATAAGATGGAGCGGTTCCGGCCAAGTGGGAGATTATTACCATTACAATATTGAAGGGCATTCTTATTATAAGGTTGTTCCGTATAGCGAATATGACTATCAAACGAGTGCCACTTTGCAGCCTATTTCAAAAAACGGTTATGCACTTGTCGGAGAGATTAATGTTACTGAAAACGACAAGGTTGACTATGCCGGATTTGCGGTTGATATTTGGGTGCCTTCTTATATTTACAATTACAGGTCTCATGCAAAAGTTTCTATAAAACTTGTTCACAGGGGAGTAAGAGCCATTATTGAGCCTACGGAGCAGTGGTTCGGTTATCGTTCAAGCACGGGAAGTGCAAGCGGAAGCGATACTCAGAGAATAAACGGGGTAACCTATCATAGGTTGAGGGTAAATTACGCTTTCCCTGATTTTTACGGAAAACTTAAAAAAGGCAAATGGAAATTATTTTTAAAAACCAGATACACTTCTCGCGACCTTTATTTTGAAAGGTTTGGCATTCATTTTAGACCTATTGTTTCAAAAATGACTGCTTTAAAGACGGTTATTAGAAGAATTGTTACCGAAAATCCCGATGTAAGGTTTGCTTTTGGTACGTATAAAGCCGCTTGGTATCATTATCGTAAGCGTTGGGGTGTTGATGGCGACGGATTATTTAAGTACCAGTATTATTGGTATGTGGACAATTATAATCCAGGTTTGTCGATATGGGTTGATTGGCCGTCCGATGAGATTGAGACTCAAAGCAACAGGCAGGATATTCTTGAATGGATTAATATGAAAGATGTTGACCACGACGAGACAACGACAAACGGAAGAAGAAAGGAAATTTTTGCAAAATCTTTTACTCCTATTCAGTCCTGTTTCAGAGATGTTAGAAGTTTTTTACAGGGTAAATATTCAAATGACAGTTATCAGCCGTGCAGAAACTATGCTGTTATCTTTTTGACAGACGGTGTTTGTACAGAGTCTGGTTGTAACAACAATACAATTAGAAACACTATTGCCAGCATTTATTCGGACCATGTTATTCAGGTTGGAACAAACAACAGAGGCACAAAGACTTATATTATCGGTTTGTCAATGTCTCAGGGAGACAAAGTTGTTTTGGACATGTGGGCTGATGCCGGCGATGACGGAGATTACAACAATAATAGTGCTCAGGCGTACACTCCGCAAAGTTCGGAAGAGTTGATGCAGGCGTTTGCCGATGCGGTTCATGCCGCTTCCGCTCAGGAAGTTGTTATTAACTCCGATGTTATTTTCGGGACAATTAACCCGGATAAGGCTCCTTCCGGAAGTATTTTTAAGGCAACCCAGTTTACCACTCCGTCAGGACAGAGTTATCAGGGAACTTATCCTGCTATTGAAGCGAATATAATGTTTACCACAAAGATTTACTATCCGTCTTGGGAAGGTGATTTGATAGCGTACATGCCGATGTACAGAAATGCAACTGACCATAAACTTTACTATTTCCCTCAAATCTATGATTCTACAAACGGAACGTATAAGCCGGATTACCCGATGATTTGGAGCGCTCGTGATATTATGGATAAGAGATTGAACGGATACGAAGATAACGGGAATCATGTGCCGGGGATAAGGGATGCCTTGGGCCTTACCTCCCATTCTACAACTGACAGTGATACGATTCTGTGGAGAAACATAAAATTGGTTGTTCCCGCCGGACAGTATCCTAATTTCCAGTTTATCAATATAAATCAGTTTGTTTACAACAATAACAAGGGGAAATGGGTTCCTGCTTCTGCATTGGTTTCCCAGATAGCGCAGACTGTCTATGCAGGAGATTCCGATGCGGATGTTAAGGCATTGAAATTTATTGAATTTGTTCAAACAAGAATGCTTGCTGATATTACGTACTCTTCACCTGCAACTATTTATGAGCCGAATATGGGATTTGAAGATTGGAGAGACAGTTATTTGAAATACAAAGTTGTTATGAGAAACCAGAGGACGCCTGTTGTTGTAGTTGGAGCAAATGACGGTATGTTGCACGGATTTAACGCATATAACGGAAAAGAGGAATGGGCAATAATTCCATGGGGTGTTATTGATAAATTGAAAGAGATGGTTGAAAATTTCTCTCCGGACAACAATCCTTCCGGCCAAGTTGATGTTGTTAATCAAGACGCCCTTGGCAGAAACATGCATTTGTACGGAGTTGCATCTTCTCCGAAAATTGTGGATGTAGGTGATTTGCATGACGATAACCCTGATAATGATTCTTGGACAACCCTTCTTATATGCGGACTTGGAGGAGGAGGAAACTCTTACTTCTGTCTTGATGTGACAGACCCTCTGAATCCTCAGATTAAATGGGATACTTCAACAAGTTCGGAGTTTAGCGACATGGGAGAAACGTGGGCATATCCCGCATTATGGCTTGCTAAACCGGGAGATAACTATTACAATATCGGATTTTTTACATCCGGTTACAGTCTTGACAACTCAAAGGGTAAGTCGCTTTATGTTATGAAAGTTGATGAGGGCACTTTGCTTTATAAGAAAGACTTGATTACCGCTAACAACGATGATTTTCTGTTTGCGGCTCCTGCCGGTATTCTTGATGCGGAAGCAAGGTATATTAAAGGTGTTTATACAGGTACAACTTACGGAGAGTTGTACAGATATGATTTTATAGATGATTCGGTTTGCAATGTGTTTAATACAAACAACGGTTACGCCATTATCACTTTGCCGGCTGTTTATGTTGACCCGAATAACAGTGAATGGGTATCGTTTGGAGAATTGGGTTGCGCGGATGTTTATAGCGGAACATTTGCAAACAATGCCGTGCTTTACACTATCAAGGCTTTCCCGATGCAAAATTGCAACGGACAGAAAAACCTTGTGGATATTACTTCCGAGGTTGACAGCAGTAACTTTAATACTTCTGTCCCTCTTGGAGGAAGAGACGGTTATTACTTTAATCTTAAATACAACGAAACTATGTTTGCCGACCCGCTTATAACAACCTATTTTTACGAAGACCCGAACAGCGGGGCTACTCAATTTGAAACGGTAAGTGTTTTTGTTACCTATGAATATCCTACAAGCGGTGATTACTGTGGACTTGGTAAGTCTTATCTTTACATTTTGGGTGTAACCGATTTGTTTGTAGGTACGAGAGAGGATAATCAGAGTGATTACGGTTCAATGGTATCAAAAGGAAGGAGCGGAAGCCCTGTTAAGACCGGCGTAAGCGGAACGGTATGGATTAACACTCCGGACGGTCCGTTGAGAATTATGCCTCTTGACGACAGCGCAGGTGCTTCTTCAATCCCGGTTTACTCTCCTTTTACGGCTGATTGTAGTAAGGCGAAGAAAGTAGGAGCAGGGTCATGGATAGTTTACTAAAAAGCAAAAAAGGTTTTTCTCTTGTAGAATTGCTTGTTGTTATAGCGGTGCTCATAATTATATTGGGCACCGCTGCCCTTACCGTAGGCACTTCTATGAGAGATTCGGGAGTAAAGAAAGCGGCCTTTACCTTTAAAACCATGATGATTGATGGATTGAAAGAGGCAATGACAAACTATAAGTTGGTAATCGTTGAACGTGATACGAGTTTTGGTGGCGGAACAAGAATGATGATGTATATTGACGGAGATGAAAATCACTCTTTCGGCGGTACTAATGACACAATGCTTGCTTATTTTGTTGTTACCGGAGATTCTGTTGACCCGGGAAGACCTGCCGGATTTACGGGAGATTATTATTTTGTTCCCAACGTTAATATAACGGCATCAACGGAATCTGGGGGGACAACGCTTGACTTGACTTCTCTTTACGGCACTGGTTTCAATAATGTGCCGATTTTGTCCGGAAGTTACAAAATTCTTATCAAGCCGGAGGGTGTTTATGAAGTTTTACCCTCAAAAACTCCCGGATTGGTGCTTTTTAGAAATACCAGAGATATTGAAGAGGGGGAACAGGACAGGCAGTATATGGTTTTAATTACCAAAACCTTTTTAAGGGTTTTAAAACTTGAAGACGACGGAAGCGGTAATTATTATCCGAGAGAATTGCAGTAAAAAATAAAAAAAGTGAAGAAGCCCCGAAAAATCGGGGCTTTTTTTATTTTAAGGTAAACGCAATTGCCATGTGTCCGACCCAGTGTCTTAAAGAAAACGGGGCGGAAACTCCGAAGCCGTATCCCTTTAAGGGAATTATCGGGTCAATATAGGTGTCGTCGTATCTTACAAAATTACCGAAGAGGTGTTTTCCCGTTTTTTTCTCAACAATCTTTTCTGTTGTTAAAAGCCCGAATGGTATGTCGTATCTTCCGCACCACAATGCTTTTTCAAACACTTTGTCTTTAACAATGTTTTTAATTCTTTTCTCCGTGATTTTTCCTTCAAAGTATGTATGGAAAATTTTAAAATCGTTATCCCTTGCTTTTCTGTGTCCCTCTTCTCCACTGCCGAATCTTGTGTTGTGGAAGTCTTCCCCGTAATGGTTTGCATCTGCCGAAATAAGAAAAACCACGTCCTTAAAAGAGAGGTTTTTTTCTTTTAGGTAGTTTAAAATTGCTTTTGAGAGGTTGTCCGATAATTTATCCATAGTGCTTAAATCCATAGGCGGAATCATTATCGGCA
>JAMOUY010000352.1 GCA_027067895.1 Acidobacteriota bacterium | reverse complement strand
TTTTTTCAACCGGATGGGTTTTTGAAACAGCGACTATTTTTATTTCGGAAAAATCCCTTCCCGCTTTTCGGCAGGCTTTTTTAACTTTCTCGTAAACAAAAGTTAAATTTTCTTCTATCATTGCTCCTCTGAATCGGGAAGAATAACAAGAATTCTCTGACAATGCTCACAGAAGTAAAGGGTATCCGGGTGCTTGCGCATTTCGTTTATCTTTTGGGGACGAATTTTCATGTGGCATGCCGAGCATGTTTCCTTTTCAACAGTCGCAACGCCTATTCCGTTTCTTCTTTTTGCAATCTCGTAAAACCTTTTCAAGTATTTTACAGGAATCTCTTCTTCAAGGCTTTTCTTAACTTCAAGCAATTCGTTTCTTCTCTTAATTTGTTCCTGATTCGTTGACTTAAATGTTTCAAGAGCGCCTTCAAGTTCATCCTGCTTTGACGAAAGCAATTCGGACAACTGCTCAATCTCTTTTTTGTTGTTCTCTATGTCTTCAAGAAGTTTCAAAAGTTCCTCTTCTGTGTTGTGGATTTCCCTTTTTGCATAGTCAATTTCGTTCAAAACCGCCGAATAATCCTTCTGGTTGGTAACTTCCATCAAATCACTTTCAAACTTTTCAAGGTTTCTTTTGCAAAGTTCAAGATACTCGCCGCGCTTTTTCTGAGCGTCAAGGTTGTCATCAAGTTGACTCTTTGTCTGATTTAACTTTTTCTCAATAGACGCAACCTCTTTTTCCAAAGATTTAATTGATTCAGGATAGGTTTTCAACTCTCTGTTCAACCTTGCAATTTCAAGCAATGTCTGCTGATACTCCCAAAGTTTGGAAATTATTGTTCTCAATGTTACCTCCATAAAAAAAAGGTGTTCTTCTCAATTGAAGAACACCTCGTTTATTGAATAGAAATTGTTAATTCGGAAAAACTCGTTATATCCACTCCCACTTCCCTTTAAAATGGTGGGCCCGGCAGGACTCGAACCTGCTACCGTCCGGTTATGAGCCGGAAGCTCTACCAGTTGAGCTACGGGCCCCGATTATCAAACAACCACAGAAAGAATTATACCAGTTAGGTTGAAAATATCAACTTAAAAATAAAGAAAAGAAAAAACATCAACCCTATATTCCGCTTTTAATTTAGTCCATGTCTCCAACTTAATAACATTGAAAAAAATTATTGGCTATTTATACATTAATTCTTTCAATCTGAGCAAACAACCTACAAATATTGAAAAAAGAACAAAAAGTGGTATATTTATTTAAGAAATTCCAAATTTAAGATTCTTGCAATTTTCAAAAATTGCAAGGAAATCGGAATTTATTTTATATACGAAAACATTATATATCCAGAGGAAGAATAAAACCGTAAATTATTCGGAGGTTTAAAATGAAACTATTACTTAATATTTTTAAACACATTTTAATTCTATTTCTTTTTGAAATAATAGGATTTTCTATGACACCGAAAGAAAATATAACATCAATCCAATCACAAATTAAAATCTGTAACAACTATACTTTATTTTCAATAAAAAATCATGAAATAAGCCCCCTACCAGATTTTGACAC
>JAMOUY010000351.1 GCA_027067895.1 Acidobacteriota bacterium | reverse complement strand
TTAATCCGTCCGAAATTGAGTTGATAGCGGAAAGAAACTGCATAGCGGTTCATACCCCTATCTCAAATATGAAACTTGCAGTCGGCGGGATAATGCCGAAAAGAGAGTTAAGGGAGCACAACGTAAGAATCTGTCTCGGAACAGACGGCGCGGCGTCAAACAACAACCTTGACATGACGGAAGAGATGAAAGTCGCGGCAATACTTCAAAAATGGAGAAACAACAACGCTGAAATTCCAAATGCATACGACGTTGTTTTCAGGGCAACGGAAGGATTTAGACTGCTTGGCTTAAAAGTTGACAAACTTGATGAAGGCGACAACGCAGACTTTATTTTAATGAAAATACACGAAATTATCACCCCCGTCCATAATCCAATATCAAACTTTGTCTATGCCGCAAGCGGGACATTAACCGACACGGTTGTCTGCAACGGGAAAATTCTTATGGAAAACGGATATGTGGAAGGGGAAGAAGAAATAAAAGAAAATTTTTCAAAGACAATAAACAAACTCTTTAACTTGACTTAAAGGGCTATTTTTGAGAAGATTTTATGGAATTTTGAAGCATAAAAGGAGGGATTTGTGGCTGAAAAAAAATACACACACAAACAAATGAAAAAGTTAATGAAAGAAGACGAGGTTGCAACAATTGTTGACAAAACGATAAAATGGGTAAAAGACCATAAAACAACAGTTTACGGAATAATTATTGCCATCTTTGCCGCCGTGGCAATTTATGTTGCGGTAAGTTCATACTCAAACAAAAAAATGGAACAATCCGAACTTGCTTTCTCAAAAGCAACGGAAATTTTCTACTACAAACCTGAAAAAGGCAAACCTTCACAATACAAATCTCAAAAAGAGCAGTATGAAAAAGCACTTGAAGAGTTTAAAAAAATCGCTTCCGGCGATTACACCAAATCCGTAAAACTAAGAGCAAACTATTACGAAGCCGTTTGTTATCTTAATTTGAACAACCCTGCGGAAGCGGAAAAAACTCTTGAAAAACTATTCAATCAGGCTGATTATCCTTTCAAAACCGTTGTAGGGCTTACTCTGGCAAACGTAAAATCCAACACCGGGGAAATTGAAAAAGCAATAGAAATTCTTGACACTCTGCTTAAACAAGACATTATAAAAAATCCAGCAAAGGATTATGAATTGCTCAAAAAGAGCAAATTTCTCGTAAAAGAAGGAAAATTGAAGGAAGCAAAAGAATTGTTGAATCAGTTAATACTTGATTTCCCGGATTCGCCTTTTGCAACCGATGCAAAGAAAGAAAAAGAAAACCTCAGTTGACAGGCTGATTAGCCTGTCGGCTTTTTTATTTTTAACACTTTTTTTCTCAATTCAAGCACAAAGTCAAGCTCTCTTTGTAAAAAACAACGCTCCCTATTACCTAAACATTTTACAACCCGATTTTGAGCAGTTTGATTTTTACAACGGAAAAGATTACAACATAACAATCTGCACTCAATACTCAAACATAATGGCCTACTCTTTTATAGACAATCCCGAACTTGAAAAACCCATAAGTTTTGACATGGAAACATTGAGTATTATTACAAAGGTTGAGAAAAGACTTACTGCATATTCAAGCGTTTATGCGGAAATACCCGTGATTTATCATTGGAAGGGAATGTTCGATTCTCTGATTGAAAATTACCACGACGTTGTGGGACTTTCAAACGGCGGAAGAGAATTGGTTGAGAACAATCAATTTGTTTTTCAAATAGGCGAAATCAACAAAACAACGTCAATTGCCGGAATAGGCGACATAACTTTGGGATACAACATTTTTAAAATCGGGGACATAAGCAATTTCAGATTCAATTTTTCAGTCTTTTGCAAACTTCCAGTATCCTCGGTTTCAAAAGGGCTTTCGTCAGGCTCATTTGATTTCGGATTCGGAATAAACGGAATAAATAATTTTAAATATACAAAGATTTTTTACGGATTCGGATACCTGAATTACGGAAATCCCGACAAAAAATACGTATCAAGACTTGACCAAAGCGGATACCTTTATTTCGGAATGAGTTATATCTTTAACAAACAATTGAACATAACCGGACAACTATACCTGCAATCATCGCCATACAAAACAGATTTTAAGAGAATGGACGATTATATGGCAATGCTTACTCTCGGAATTCAATATAGAGATTATGAAATAAGTTTTACGGAAGATGTTTTCACTTACACCGCACCCGACATAACGATAACAGTATCAAAAAAAATAAGGTTTTAAAGTTTATTTAAACAATGGAAGGCTCGCCGGCCATAACAAACCCTTCCGGAGAGATAAAATCCAACTTTGAAGCGCCGACAATTTCGTAGCATTCCGGGTCTGCTTTAATTTCTTTGGCAAGGCTTGTGTGAATTTCGTGACCTGCTTTATACGCAACAACATGCCCTAAAAGAGGATAACCTAAAAGGGCAAGGTCACCTATAACGTCAAGTATTTTGTGCCTTACAAACTCGTCCGAGAATCTTAAATGGCCGTTTAAAATTCTGTCCGAATCAATTACTATCGCATTATCCAAAGACCCGCCCAAAGCAAGGCCGTTTTTTCTAAGCATTTCAACATCTTTTAAAAAACCGAAAGTCCTTGCAGGGGAAACCTCGTTTTCAAAATCTTCCGGACTTCTCAATTCAAGCGTCCTTGTCTGCAACCTTATTAACGGATGGTCAAATTCAATGGTATAGGTAATCTTAAACCCATCGTAAGGATAAACCGAAATTCGTCTGTCGCCGCTTAAATAATGTTTCGGTTTTTTTATTCTCATAAATTTCTTTTCGGCATTCTGTTTTTTAAATCCCGCCTCTTTCAAAAGATAGACAAATGCGGAAGCACTGCCGTCCATAATCGGGGTTTCTTCCGAATCAATATCAACGTAAATATTGTCTATTCCAAGCCCAATCAATGTCGCCAAAAGATGCTCGGTTGTTGCAATAGATACCCCGTCTCTTGTCAAATTTGTCGCATAGGCAAGTTTTGAAACGTTTGAAATATCCGCCTTAATGGGGAAATAATCTTTGTCAATCCTTCTAAAAACAATTCCCGTGTTTTCAGGCGCAGGATGAAACTCCAAATTTACCCTTTTCCCCGAATGAAGACCTATTCCAGAAGTTTTAACCGGTTTCTTAATAGTTATCTGTTTCATACAAAAAAAGATATGCAAAAAGGGTGCCATTTCTGGCACCCCCATTGCTTCTGGATTTTTTATAAAATTCTGCAAAATTATGTGTCAAAAACGACACATATGTTGCAGAAAAAACACATTATTCGGCAATGTCAACAGCCTTATAACCGCTCATGTAATACCTGTCAAGGTCTCCGAAGAGAGCAAATCCGCCAACAGGCTTATTGGAAGTAATCTTAATCCATTTTACATCTTCCGTTAATCCCGGAATAAGGTCTGCACTAACAACTCCAACCCATTTCTGGTTTGCACCCAAAGTTTTGGTCACTTCCCCAACCTTGTCACCAAGAGCATTATATGCTTCAACAGTAAGATTAGCACTTTCATTGTTGGCATTAATAACAACAATTCCGCACCATTCGGAAGATGTCTGGCTAAATACGTACGGAAAAGCAAGTTTTGTTGTGCCGTTCATAATAGGTCTTACGCCTGCAAGCGCATCTTCGCCCTTGCTTGAACTTCCTTTTGTCGGGTCAATACCAAATAACTCAAAACCGGTAATAGGCTGGTCTGCCGTAATTTTAATCCAAGCGGCACCTTCCGGATATTCCGCATTGTTTGAAGTCCAGAATCCCTGAACAAGGTTAACCGCTTTTGAATTTGCGGCAAGAGTAAACGAAACGGAAGTAAGTTCATTTCCGTCATTGTCATAAGGTGTCATTGTGATATTTACATCGCTGTCGTTTACATTGTTAATAGCAATTCCGGTCCACCACAACCAATGTGTGTCAATATGGGGAATAATCAAAGTGTTTGATGCCTCGCCGGTAAGAAGAAGAGCACCAATCTGCTGCATTAACGGAGTTGAATCTTCCATATCATCAAATCTCAACTGACTGAACGCCTCTGCCGCAACAAACTGGCTTCCGTTTCCGTCAATTGTCGCCCACCAATGAGCCTTGTCGGAAGAAGGATACGGGAAGTTTTCGTCAAAAACATCCGAATAAACATCTCCGATAGGCATAGAACCGAGTTTGTCAATCGAACCAAGGTCTTTTGTAGCAGCACCCGGTACATTGATTTTCGGAGAAATTTCAGAAGCGGAAGGATTCGCAATAGAAACAAAAGTTTCCCACTGGTCTGTCTGTTCGGCTATATGAGGCAGGTAAACTTTTGAATAAAGTTTATCGGTAGCCGCAACAGCCGCAGAATCCTCAATGTAATAATTTGCTTCCTTACCCGGCTTTTTCTTGTTAAAAACAAGTGTTTCGGTATTTATAACCGCATTAACTTTGCCGTTAGATTTAACAAGTATCCAGCCTGTTCCGACAGGGAACATACCTCTGTCAACTTCAACACCAATCCAACCGTTTGCGGGAATTGTTCTCTTCCTTACGGTTGTGGTAATAATGCCGTTAGGTGAAATAGGCAATACCCTTACATCAACCGGGTTGTTATTGGGATTGGAAATATAGAGGTAACATTCTGAAAACGCATTTGCATTGTAATCATTGGCAAAAACAGGAACATACAATTCCGTTGCAAGTTCAGTGTCGGATGCCGGATCATAGTAAACGGATGTTGCGTTTGCAGGGTTGAAATAAACGGTTTTTCCATTTAAGTCAATACCGTTCATCTCTTCGGCATCACTCATACCGTCATTATCGGTATCGGTAACATAAACATCACTCCAAGCACTTAATTCCGTACCGTGATTTATTCCGTCTCCGTCCTCGTCTTCGGTAGCGGTATGATTTAAAATATCGCTTGATACAAATCTTCCGTAGAAAGGAAGTTTGTATTCATTACCAAAATTATCGTCAAGCACAACAAATCCCATAAGATGAGTAGCGGCCGGGTCAGTGTAATTTGCAGTAACCGTAATATCAACACTTTCTCCGGGATTTAAAGTCTGCTTTGTTGCAGGACTAATTGAAGCGTTAACTTTTGAGTTAGAACAGATATTCATAAGAGACGGAATAAAGGAAACCGTTTTGTCCGAAATATTCTTTATTGTAAACGTTTTCGCAATGCTTCCTTTTCCGTTTTTCGTCTGAGACGTGTCAATGTTTCCGAAACTAATATTTGAAGGAATTAAAGAAAGTTTTGCGCTAACAGCTTTGTCCATTTGAGCAATACCGCCACCTAAAAAGACAGGAATACCGTAACCGTTTGTGTAATGAATGTTTTTTATTCCCTTTTTAGACTGATACAAGTCATGCCCAAACCTTGTTGCGGTACAAACAATTCCCTTGATTTCCGCAGGAGTAAGGTCGGGATAAATAGATTTAAAAGCCGCAACTATACCGGCTGTGTATGGAGAAGCAAAACTTGTTCCCTGAGTTTCTCCGAAACCTGTTGAACTGTACATGTCGGAATTGCTATTGTCATCCTGAGTAGGAGCCATAATTCTCCTTCCGGGAGCAGCAACATCTGGTTTCAAGAAATAATCAACTTTTGTCGGGCCTGTTGAAGAAAACCATGTTTTATATCCGGAAGGAATTTTTGCATATATCGTTTCAACAGAAATGGAAAAATAAACAGGGTCTGTAGAGGAAGCAAGCAACTGCTTTAATGTATCCCCTGCTTCCTTTGTAATAAAAAATCCGGGAATATGCAACTGAAACGGACAATTAACGCCTATGCTGGTATCCATATTGATAACTCCGCCGCCTTCTTCATCTGCCGCTTTGTTGTTATAAACAATTACAGCCGCAGCGCCTGCATCTTCGCAATGCTTAATCTTCTTGCAGAAATAACAGTCTCCCCTTTTTACAAGCACAACTTTCCCGCTTAAATCAACACCATCCAAATTTCCGCATGCCTCTTCATCCGATGTGTAATCGGCAAGGTCAATAACCTCCGTTTTAGGAAACTCCGTCAGGTTTATAGCAACCTGAGTATCAACTCCGTACTCAATATCCGTCAAACCTTCAATTGCTTCATCGTTTACGTAAAAACTCATCTGCCTAGAAGTCTGATAGTCCCTCTCATTGTCAATTGCGCCAACCGTAATTGCATCGGGGGCGTTTCCGGGAGAGGAAACATTCATGGGAACAAGGGCAAACTCGTCAAGGTG
>JAMOUY010000350.1 GCA_027067895.1 Acidobacteriota bacterium | reverse complement strand
GGCGGTGGCTTGCTTTAATTCTAAAAACAGTGAAAAAGGGGCAATTCTTGTAATTGTTATCTGGATAGTTGCCGCTATTGCAGTAATAAGCGCTATCTTGTCTTTGAGGGTAAAGATAAATGTCAGGAATAATACATTTGTAAAAATGAAAACCGAAGGTTTTATTACAATTCACAGTGCAATTCAGAGGGCAATTTACTTTCGCTTGATAAAATCCAAACTTCCGGATTTGACCGAAGAGGAAAAATTGAAAAACTTCTATGAATATGACATAAACGGGGTTAAGGTAAAGGTTACGGAAATTCCCATTTCTTCCAAACTTTCTTTAAAGAATACCCGTCAAGATTTACTGAAACGAATTTTTAAGAGATATACCGAAAGCGAGGAAGATGCTATGGCGATTGTTTCGGCTATAAAAGACTGGCAGGATGCGGATAACCTTGAAAACATACACGGGGCGGAAGATTCATACTATTTAAGCCTTGATTATCCTTATTACGCAAAAAACAAGCCGATTGAAAACCTGAAAGAATTGCTTTTAATAAAGGGGATTACCGCTGAAATGTATTACGGGACAAAGGAAATTCCGGGGCTTAGAAATATTTTTACCCTTTACGAAACTTCCGGAAAGATTGACTTAAATACTTGCGATGAGGACGTGTTTAAGGTTTTCGGGTTTGACGATAATGTTATAAACGCCATTGTTGAAAGAAGAAGGAGAATACCTTTTAAAAATATGAGCGAATTAAACGAATTGGTTGACTCTGAAACGCTAAACCGGTTAAGTAAATATTTTACAATAGATTTGAGACCCTCTATAATAACCTTTAAAGGTGAGGTTAAGGTGGGAGGTTTAAGTTATTCCCTTGAAGAAGTGTATAAAACGGATTCTAACCCGCCGAAACTTTTGGAGATAAAAGAATGGAATTTTTAGAAAAAATTTTTAAGAAAAAATTTAGAATTCTTTACAAAGACATAGACATTGCTTTTCAAAAAAACGCTTCAATAATTCCCGTTGAGGACGAAGATGTTGACGATACCTTTTACACCTTCGGATTTGTGCCTGTTGAATACACAGTAATGTATTCCCTTGTTCTTCCTGCCGTGGCGGAAGAAAGGGTTGATGAGATAGTGAAGGATTTTATCTCTTCAAACGAGCCTTCCGATATAAATTTGAAAATTGATTACGCTTTTGTGAAAGAAAAAGGCAAATTGAAGGTTTTGATAGGAGTGCTGAAAGAGGAGGATTATCAAAAACTAAGAGGCGAATTTTACGAAATTTCGCGCACTTTAAGCGGAATTTTACCCTATCAGTTGATTTTAATAGCCTATGCCTTAAAAAACGGTGTAAAAGACGGATTGGCGGTTTTTAAGAAAGACGGTTATATTTTGGGTTTTCTGCTAAGAAACGGATTTCCGGTTTCTTTTTTGAAAGTAAAAGAAAGGGAAAGTATAAAAACAGAAACAGTTGTAAATAGGTTTTTGTCTTCCGAGAGAGTTGAAGATGATTTTAAAACCTTTTATTTCGGGAGTGATTTTGAGGATTTGGAAGAAAGCGAAAATACCGTAATAGTTAGAAACGGGTTTAATTTGGCGGAAGCGTTTTCCTTTTTAATTGATTCAAAATCCATCCCTGTTGTGAATTTTCTTCCGGTTAAAGAAAGAAAAGTGATTAGGAGATGGTGGCGTTATATTGTTGCCGCCATAGTTATTTTGGGCTTGTTAGGTTATTCTGGTATGTTTTTGAAAGATTATTTTTCTTTAAGAAAAGAAGTTAATGAGTTAAAGGCAAATTTTGAAGTAAAGAAAAAACAAGCTTTAAAGTTAAGAAAGAAATTGGGAGATTTTGACAAATTTAAGAGTATGGTTTCTTATTTCAATAATCTTGACAAAAATAAAAGAAAAATGCTTGTCCTTCTTGAAGAGTTGACGAGAAAAATTCCCAAAGACGCGTATCTTACAAGGGTAAGCATTACCGATAAGGGGACAATAGAGATTAACGGGAAGGCGAAAGACGTTTATGCGGTTGTTAAAGCGTTGAATAATTCAAAGTATTTCAAAAACGTGGAGAAAAAATCTTCAAGACAAAGCGGGGATTACACCATTTTTATAATTGGGGGAAAAGTTGTTTACTAAACTGAAAGATATTAAACTTAAAAAATCTGAAAAGAGAGCAATTAAACTTGCCGTTATTGTTGCTGTTTTTGTATTGCTTTTTAACCTTGTTTTTTATCCCCTTTATCAGTCCTATAACAGTTTGAAGGCCCAGAAAGTTAAATACACTCATGATTTAAAGGTTATTACAAAGAAAATTCAGGAAAATAAAAAAATGTTGAAAACAATGAATTCGTTGAAAAAAAGATATGAAAAAGGATTTGAAAAGGTTATTGAGTCGGAAAATGTTGAACTTGCCCAAATACTTCTTGAAGAAACGATAACTAATTTTGCGAAAGACAGGAAATTGAATCTGGTGAGAATTTACAAACAGAGGGCGAAGGACGAAAAAGGGTTTAAAGTTGTTAAGGCGAGGGTTACTTTAAAGGGCGATTATTCCGATATTATTGATTTCTTGGGAGATTTGGAAGAATATCCTTATTACCTTTACGCGGAATCTCTTATTATCAGGTATTACAGAGGGATAGAAGCGGTGGTTACTGTTAAGGGAATAATAAAAATTACCAAAAAGCCTAAAAATAAAAAAAATAGCGGAGGCAAAAAATGAGGTATTTTATATTGGTTTTTGTTATGGCAAATGTTTTTGCCTTCGGACAAAATGTTAATTACATCAAAAAAATGAATTTGTTTGACCCTAACCGAGGGTATGTTGAGGAGAAAGGCGAGGAAGTAGATACGGAAAAAGAAATCAAACTGCCTTCAAACATGCCTGTATTGGACGGTATTTTTATTGACGGCAATTACAAGAGGGCTATTTTTACCTACTATGACAAGAAAAAGAAAAAGAAGATAAGCATGTATCATTCTCCCGGGGAAAAATTTGCCGATGCGGTGCTTAATGAGATTACGCCTGAGTATGTATTCCTTTATTTCGGAGGGAAAAAGTACAAACTTTATCCCGATACAAAATTGAAAGCAAAAAAATCTTCTGGATATTCCCCAGCCGTGGCAAGAAATGTTTCTTCTCCGACTCCGAGGCCTAGCAAAAAGGTTGTAAGCAGAAGAACTTCTTCCAAAAAGAAAAAGGCTGCCAGAAAACCGAATATAAGAAAAGTAAAAAGAAATTTTTACAACAATAGAACGAGAAGACGTCCGACAAACAATAAAGTTCGCGCGGTAAGGAGAAACACAAAAAGAAATACTCCGAAGAAAAGAACGCCGAGGAAGTCGGTAAACACTTCGGGAAGGTCCAATCCGTTTGTCGGAGGGGCAAAGCCGAGAAAACCGTCGCCTAAACCAAATACCAATAGATCAGGCAAAACGCCATTTTAAGGAGAAGGTATGAAAAAGTTGTTATTACTATCGTTGATAATTATTTCTTTCGGTTGTGTTAAAGTTACAACTCCGCCCAAGGCGGTTTTATTTGACGATTCCCAAAAACACAAACCTGTAAAGCAAGGCGAAACCATAATTGAAGCTGAAAAAGGAAAATCTCATTTTTCAATTGAAGACAGAAACAATTCATCTTTTTCACCGGTTATTTCAAAGCCTTTTAAAGGAGCAAGCATTAGGAAAACAAAAACAGAAAAAGGAGAAGCGCCTGTTTTAAACTTTGAAGACGCGTCTTTAAGAGAGGTTATAAAAGTAATTGCGGATTACAAAAAATGGAATTACATAATTGACCCCTCTGTTCCGGATAAAGGGATAAACATTAAAATAAACTCTGTTGTAAAAAACCAAGATATTGAGCAACTGTTAAACCTTCTCCTCTCCATATACGACGTTGCAATGGTTGAAAGGGACGGAGTGAAATATTTTACCGTGGCGAAAGACCCGGAAGTCAAGCAGAGTACCCCTCTTGTTTACGGCAATGTTGTTTCTCCCGTGTTGAAGGGAGAGGATTATGTTACTCAAATTATTCCTCTGCATTTTATTGCGCCGAAAGACATAGCAAACATAGCCAAAGAGTTTCTGTCTCCTTCCGGGAAAATAATAGAAGACCCCGCTTTGTCTTATTTGGTTGTGATTGACAGAAAACCTGCGGTAAGAAGAGTCCTTGAAATGGTTAAAGTGTTTGACGTGAATATTTTTAAGAAAATGAACACAACCTTAATCAAGTTTGAAAATGCCGATGCAGACAAGGTAAAAGAGAATGTTCTAAAAATTCTTGACGGTTACCCCGGACTTTCAAAAGACAGATATTATCTTTTGACTATCAAGGATTTGAATGCTTTGTTATGCATTACGGACGTAAAAGAGATTACCGACGAAGTGAAATATTGGGCAAGAAAATTTGAAAAAGAAAGCGAAACGGGAGAGGCTCAGATTTTTGTTTACCACTGTGAGCATTCGGATGCAAAAGACCTTGCAGGTATTTTAAAGGAATTGTATGCGGACGAACACAAAAGTTATGCCGCAAAAGGGGGGAAAACGGAATTAAGACCGGTTTTGAAGGGGTCTTTGAAAATGATTACCGATGAGACAAACAATTCAATAATCTTTAAATGCACAAAAAGGGATTACAAAATTATTGAAAAAACCTTGAAACAACTTGACGTACCCAAAAAACAGGTTTTGATAGAGGTTATGATTTTGGACCTTTCCCTTGACAACCAGTTTTCATATGGCTTGGGCTGGACTTTAACCCATAGGAATATTTTAGGTTCGGATTTCCCGACTCTGCATACTCCCCAATTTCAAATGAATTGGCCTAAAACTTCTACGCTTACAGGCGGTTATACTTTTATTTTTGACAGGTTTGCACTTGATTCAATACTTAACGCAAATGTTATAAAAAGCAGAACAAACGTTCTTTCAACGCCTCATATACTCGTGCTTGACAACGAAACCGCTTCAATAAAAGTCGGAGAGCAGATATCGGTAAAAGCGTATTCTATGCAGACGCCTGCGGCTGTACAAAACAACAATAACGGTTTTTATACATCAAATTCTTATCAATACCTTTCAACAGGTATTCAGTTGCAGGTTAAGCCTTCCATAAGTTCAAACGGGACGGTAAGGCTTGATATTACTCAAAGTTATTCAACGCCGGGAAATTCGACGGGAGACAGAAACCCTCCTATCAAAGACAGGCAGTTGAAAACAATTGTAAACGTTCCCGACGGCAAATCCGTTTTGTTGGGCGGATTGATTCAGGAAAGCAAAATTGATTCTTCAAACGAGGTTCCCGGATTGAACAAAATTCCGCTTATAAAATACCTTTTTAAAAACAAATCAACTTCAAAAAAGAAAAGCGAATTGATAATCATAATCACCCCGCATGTAATTTACGATAATAGCGATATTGAGAGGTTTACAAATGATTTTAAAACCGAAATTGAGAAGTTTAAGAGGGAAATTTACACGGCTTATTAACATTTTCATTGTTTTGTCTCTCGCTTTTCTTGTCTTCGGGCAGGAAAACGGCGATTTAAGGATAATTAAAGGCCTTGTCAGAGACGGAGCCTTTAATATAGCGAAGGGCAAAATAGAGGATTTTATAAAAAACAATCCCGACTCAAAAGATTTGCCCGAAGTTTATTCCCTGTATTTTGACACTTTGATGGCTACAAGGCAATTTCCCGTTATTCATAATGTTGCCGAAGAATTTAGTTCAAAGTTTTGCGGGGAAGGGAAAAACAGCCTTTGTTTTAAGGCGGGTTTGTATGATGCTTACGCCTATTTTTTTGAGAACGATTTGAAAAAAAGTTTTGCTATTTTAAAAACCATTGAGCAGGATTTTAAGCCGTTTAAGGAAATCCCCAAGGACCTTGTAAGCCAATACTATCTTTTAAAAGGAGACCTTGCTTTTAAGCGGAATAATTTTAAGGAGTCTATTTCCGACTACAATTCTTATTTAAAGATTAAGTTTGACAATGCTGTCAGGTTAAAACTTGCGATTTCCTATTACCATTACAAAAAATTCGGCAAAGCGGCTTCAATTTTAAAAAAACTTGAACAAGAAGGATATAAAGACCCGATGGTAAACAGATATTTGGGGCTGATTTATTACGGGAAAAAGAAATATGAGCAGGCTTATTCCTACTTTATAAAAAACGATTTAAGGGAAGACGGATTTTTCGCCGTTCATTGTCTTGTGAAAGCAAATAAAAACAAAGAAGCGTATG
>JAMOUY010000349.1 GCA_027067895.1 Acidobacteriota bacterium | reverse complement strand
TACGGAATTACTTTTGAGGGGAAAAAGGTTGTTTTTTCAAAAAAATACGTGGATATGGAAAAAACCTTGAAGGCAAATAAGCCAAAGCCTAAAAAAGAAGTGAAGAAAAAGAAAGTTAAAAAGACAAATGTGAAAAGCAATCCTTTTGTCTCTTCCAAAAACAAGAAACCGCCTTTGATAATTACCGAGGCAACTATCGGGAAGAAAAATAAAGACAAGAAGAAAAAGGCAGTAAAAGCCGGAAAGAAAAAAACCAATCCTTTTATGGAATGGATGGATGATGACGACGGTTCTTTGGCGGAGCCGGCGGAAGAAGACGGTATTTCAACTTTTGCTAATGAGGAAGAAGCAAAAAAGTATTGGAGGTCAAAGTTTATTGCGGTAAACAATTCTATTAAAGAAACGGAAAACTCAATAAAGAAAATTCAAAGCGAATTAAATAGGTTGTTTTCTGAAAAGTTAAACACAGACGATACGTTTTACATTATGAAGGTAAACAAAAAAATGGAGCAACTTGAAAAAAAGAAAAAAGCATTAGAAAAAAAATTGCTTCAATTGAAAAAGAAAAAAAACAAATTAAAAGACGAAGCGAGAAAAGCCGGAGCCCTTCCCGGATGGTATAGGGACTTAATTTAGCCATGTCCGGTGATTTTCACCGTAAGTTATTGGAAATCTGGGAGAAACTAAATTCCGAACTTGATATAGATTTTGTTTTGTTCAATGCGATGTCTTTGCTTGAAAACGAAATTGGTGCGGAGAGAAGTTCAATTTGGGAAATAGATTTTGAAAAAAAAGAGGTTTTTTTCAGGATTTTAAGCGGTGAAGAAAGCGATAAATTAAAAGAAATCAGGCTGAAAATAGGAGAAGGTGTGGTAGGTCACACAATTTCCGAGAAAAAAGTTATTATAATTAACGATGTGAGAAATTCTTCCTATTGGTCAAAAAGAGTTGATAAAGTCAGTCATTTTGAAACAAAGTCTATATTGTCCCTTCCTCTTGAATACAAGGGAGAAGTAATCGGTGCGGTGCAGTTGTTGAACAAAATAGACGGTAAAGGTTTTGATAAGCGTGACGTAGAGAAGGCAAAAATGATGGCAATTCCTATTTCAACCGCACTTGTAAATGCAAAAATGTATGCGGAATTAAAAGAAATTTTCTTTGAGACATCCCTTGCTTTGGCTGATGCAATAGAAAAAAGAGATGTTTACACTGCCGGACATACAAGAAGGGTTATGAAATATAGTCTGCTTATTGCAGATGCTTTGGGGTTTGACAAAGAGCAGAAATACTGGCTTTCTCTATCGGCAATACTTCACGACATAGGCAAAATAGGAGTACCGGACGCGGTGTTAAACAAAAAAGCACCGCTGAGTGATATAGAGCGGGAAATAATGAAAAAACATCCTGTTTTGGGCTATGAGATTGTAAAAAAAGTCAAGGGATTGAGAAAAGCGCTTGACGGAATTTTATACCACCATGAAAAAGAAGACGGGACAGGCTATCCGAAAGGATTAAAAAACGGGGATATTCCTTTGTTTGCGAAAATAATTTCCGTCTGCGATACATTTGACGCAATGACTACCGACAGACCGTACAGGAAGGCTTTAAGCAATAAAGATGCGTTGAAGGAAATAGAGGAAAACTCGGGAAAGCAGTTTGACCCCGACATTGTTGGAGTTTTTAAAAATGTTTTTCATTTGATTGCCAATGGAGATGTTGATGAAAATTGAAGTTTTGGGCTGTTCCGGCGGGAAAACCAAAGACGCAAACCTTCCATCTTTTTTGATTGAAAACAAGTTTCTTTTTGACTGCGGTTCGGTTTGTTCCGTTCTTCCGCTTGAAAGACAGTTGGAGATTGACTCTGTTTTTCTTTCCCATTCTCACTTTGACCATGTGTGCGATTTGCCTTTTTTGGTGGACAATTTTTCAATTGCAGGCAAAAAACTCAAAGTTTACGCTTCTCAAGAAACTATAACGACGCTGAAAGAATATGTGTTTAACGGAAAAATCTGGCCGGATTTTACTGAAATTCCGGATGCCGAATCGCCCTCTTTGAAATTTGTCAAAGTAAATCTCGGGGAAAGTATTTTGCTTGGGGAGTATAAAATTGATTTTTTCAGGGTTTTTCATACAAAAGGAAGCATAGGGTTTATTGTGTGGAAAGGTGAAAAAAGCATTGCATATACGGCGGACACATACAGAAGCGACGGATTATGGCGTGACTTGGTTAATCTTGGAGTAAAGTCTGTTATTACCGAATGCTCTTTCCCGGAAGAAAGAAAAGATTTGTCAAAAATCAGCAATCATCTTTCAACACACGATTTTAGAGAAGAAATAAAAAAAATGAATGGTTTTGAAAACATATTTGTTTTTCACACCAAACCCCATTACAGAAAAAAAATAGAAGAAGAACTAAAAGGGCTTAATGTGAAAATTCTAAAAGACGGAGATGTTTTTGAGGTTTAGCGGTGGATTGTAAAGGTTTCGTTCTTTCCGCAGGGTATGGCACAAGGCTTAGGCCTATTACCGATAAAATTCCCAAGGCTTTGGTCAGGCTTGGAAGTAAAACGCTTCTTGATTACGGAGTGGATTTTTTAAAAAAATTCGGAATTAAACAAATAGGTATAAACGCCCATTATAAGGCTGATTTGCTTGAAAAAGAGGCAAAAAAAAGAAATCTGCTGTGTTTTAAGGAAGGGGAAATACTCGGGACAGGCGGTTATCTTAAAAATTTAGGCGGTTTTTTTGACTTTCCGTTAATAGCGGTTAATTGCGACACCCTGTTTTTCAAAGACGAAAATATTTTGGGAAGGCTTGTAAGTGAGCATATCAAGTCAAAAAACATAATCACCCTTGTTTTGAAAAAATTGGACGGGCAATCTTTTACTTCCATAAAATGCAAAAAAGGAAAGGTTTTATCAATAGGCGAAGGAAGTTTCTTTTTTACGGGGCTTCAAATAATCTCGCCGGAAGTTGTGGATTTTGTTGAATTTTCAATTGTTGATGTTTACAAAAAACTTATACCTTTGAAAAAATTGGGTTGCGTTGAATTTAAAGGCGATTGGTTTGACTGCGGGACTTTGAAAGGCTTTATTGACGCGAATTTTTATGTTTTCGGGGAAAACGAAAATGTTTTTTACGAAAATGCTTCCGTTTCCCGGGAAATAACCGTCAAAAAATCCGTGATTTATCCTTCAAGAATTGATGGGAACGGAAGCCTTGTGGATTGTGTGGTTTACGAAAATGCGTTTCTAACATTGAAAGGAGAAACTTTTAAGGGTAAAATTTTTGTATGAGGCCTCGCGAAAAACTTTTTGAGTGCGGTGCAAAAAAGTTAAAAGACGAAGAATTGCTTTCAATTTTGTTAAGAACGGGGACGAAGGGCAAGCCTGTAATTGAATTTTCCAAACAACTATTAAAACAATTCGGCGGATTTTCAGGTTTGCTTGACGCGGATATAGAGAAACTTATTTCCGTAAAAGGATTAAGCCTCTCAAAAGCAACGTTGATAAAAGCGGTTTTGGAAGTTGTCCACAGGTATTTTAAGGAAAAAATAAATATTTCAGATTTGCAACTTTCAAATCCGGAAGATGTTTACAAGTTTTTGATGACATCGGTTAAATGGGAAGACAGGGAAAAATTTACCGTGATTTTTGTTGACAACGCATCTCGCCTTATCGGTTTTGAAACGCTTTTTATGGGAAATGTAAACTCAATTCCCGTTTTTATTTCGGAAATATTGAAAAAAACGCTTCGCAAAGGCAGTAAGGGAATAATAGTTGCGCACAACCATATTACGGGAAACTTAACCCCAAGCAGGGAAGACTTGAATTTTACCGAAAGGCTTAAAAAAGGCTGCGATATTGTTGAGGTTGTTTTGATAGACCACATAATTTACAGCCCCGACGGTTTCTTTTCCTTTAAGCAGAAAGGAATTATTTAGCAATAAACTTTAACATTTTCCGTTAATTTTGGTAAACTCTAAGATTGATAATCACATACGGGAGTGGGATATGAAAACGTTTCTTGACCTTGTCGGCAACACGCCTCTTGTTGAGTTAAAGAGGTTTTCAAAGCCGGAAAAAAATGTGCGAATTTTTGCAAAACTTGAACTGTTTAATCCGTCCGGGTCTTTAAAAGACAGGATTGTAAAATACATGATTGAAAAGGCGGAAAAAGAGGGAAGATTAAAAAAAGACATGATTATAGTTGAGGCTTCAAGCGGAAACACCGGAATTGCTCTTTCCATGGTTTGCAATTTAAAGGGATACAAGTGCCGTATATACATGCCTGAAAGCAAAAGTATGGAAAGACGAATTATGATTAGGGCTTGGGGCGGGGAATTGATTTTAACAGACCCATCCAATCAAAACAGCCATATTGAGGCTGCCGAAGAATTATGCTCAAAAGAGCCTGAAAAATACTTTTATTTTAACCAAAACGGAGACGAGGCTAATACGGAAGCGCATTACTTGACAGGCAAAGAAATTGCGGAAGATTTAAAGGATGTTGGAGTTGATTACTTTGTTGCGGGGCTTGGCACAGGCGGGACTTTAATGGGAGTTTCAAAGGCTTTGAAAGAAAAATTTGGAAACAGAGTTAAAATAATAGGAATTCATCCGGCAACGGCAATAAGCAAAATAGAGGGGCTTTTGCACCTTGACGGAAGTTATATTCCCCCGATTTGGCATGAAGAAAACATTGATTCCTTGGAGCCGATTACTGACGAAGAAGCGTATTTTTACACAAGGGAGTTGGCTTTAAAAGAGGGAATATTCGCAGGTATTTCAAGCGGGGCAAATCTCTGTCAGGCAATAAAAATAGCGGAAAATTCTGAAAACGCAAACATTGTTTTTATCTGTGCCGACAGGGGAGAAAGGTATCTTACGACAAAACTCTGCGACGTTTACAGATACTGATATTTGCCGTTTTAAATTAAGACATTGTGTTTTTGTTTTGTTTTTTTATTTTACTATTAGCGTAAAAATAAAAAATCCTTGCAATTAAACACTTCTGGCATTATTATTAATAAAGAAAGTGTGTTTTTATAATGCGGTGAGGTTTTCTGTTATTAACCTTCTTAAAAATCAAACGAATGGAGAGGCTATGAGGAGGTTAACGTTAATTTGTCTTATGGCGGGCTTTGTGTTATTTTTCCCAAGCCCGGCGTTCTCTGCCGACAAGGGTCTTGTCGGAGTGGACACATGTTCAGGTTGCCATGAAGAAGTGGTAGATGCTTTTTCAAAGTCATTCCATGCCACTTACTTCAAAAAGGGCGACGAATTTAAGTGCGAAAAATGTCACGGTGCAGGCGAGAAGCATGCTGACGAAGAGGACCCTTCTTTAATTTACGGTCCTTCCAACAACAAAATGAAGTTGGAAAAGCAGTGCTTAACCTGTCATGCCAATGTGTTTCACGGATTAAAAGAAAAGCATGTTATTGAGTACGGTGTCGGTTGTACAGACTGCCACAAGGTTCACCAGCCTTCTTACAAAGGGAATTTGAAGAAGGAAGAGGACAAATTGTGCATTTCCTGCCACAAAAAGGAAAGGGCTCAATTCCTTTTGCCTTCCCATCACCCTGTTGTAAAAGAGCACAAAATGACATGCACAGACTGCCACAAGTTTGACGGTAGTGAAGAAAACAAATTGGATGAAAGGGTGAATTCAAAGTGTTTGAGTTGTCATTCACAGTATAGGGGACCCTTTGTTTTCGAACATGCGCCTGTTGCGGAAAACTGCACCATTTGTCACAATCCGCACGGTGCTGTTGCTGACAATCTCTTGAAAAAGAACGAGCCTTTCTTATGTTTGCAGTGCCACCAAATGCATTTCCATGCAAACTTGCCGGGATATGTTGGAAGTTCTGCTTCTCCCAATCATCCTGACAGAAGGGTGCGTTCAGACAGGCAGTCCTTTAAAAGAGCATTTACAACAAAATGTACTCAGTGTCATACAAGGGTTCACGGTACAGATTTGCCGTCCGAAGGTTTGAGCGGACAGGGCAAGGCATTAACAAGGTAAGGAGGGAATTATGAAAAAGTTGGCAATAGTTCTCGCAATTTTAGCCGTTTCTGCCTTGTCATTTGCCGGTGAGCCCAAAAAAGAAAACGCAAATTATGCCAATATTGGAGTTCACGGAAGTTCGGTAAATCACGACGGCACGAAAGCGGCTGAATACGATGAGGCTACAACCCATGCAGAGGGAAGTCTTAAATTCAGATGGCTTAAAACAAGCGACGATGTA
>JAMOUY010000348.1 GCA_027067895.1 Acidobacteriota bacterium | reverse complement strand
AATTTTCAAAAAATCCAATGGAAGAATTATATCAATTTTTCCTCAGTTTTTTAACCTCGCCCGAGAAAAAAATATGTTCTTTCCCGCCGACTAAAACCTTTATTCCAAAATCTTCGGAATATCCCGTAAAATTTCCGTTGAATTTTTCCTGAGACGAAAAAAAAGTTACTCTTTCCCCCTTTTTCAGAAAAGAATTTCTGTCCAAAATCTCTAAAATTTCTTCCTTTTTCGGTTTTTCGGAAAAAACAGAATCTATGGAATCGACTATTTTTAATTCAACTTCTTTTCTGGAAAGAGAAATGCAATTATACAAACAAGCGCTTCCTTCAACCGGTACGGGATAGTAGTTAACGCCTATTCCCACAACAGCCTTGGCAATATTCCCCTTAATTTTTGTTTCGGTAAGAATTCCGGCAATTTTTTTTTCGTTGAGATAAATATCATTCGGCCATTTTATGGTTAATTCGCCGTTTACATAAGGATTCAACAGGTTAAACAAAAAATAACATGCCCGCAGGGAAAGGTTTTTCAAAACAGAGACAGGCACGGTTTTCCCCGCAGAAACAAAGATATTTCCTTCGGAAGAAACCCAAGTGTTGCCGTCTCTTCCGTATCCCGCATTCTGCCTTAACGCGCTTACCACAACAAAATCGTTGTTTTCAAGCAATCTAAAAGCCTCTTTGTTTGTGGAATCAACCTCTTTAAGCCTTACAATCAACCTTTCAGCCTTTCGGTTTTTCATTTTTCAGATAATACATGCACAATTTTGTCAAAGGACACTTTTCGCAATTCGGTTTTATCGGCTTGCAGACGTTTTGTCCGTGTTTTACAAGCAAACCGTTGTATTCCCTTATGTATTTTTTCGGCAAAATTTTTTTCAGCACCTTTTCGCTTTCTTCCGGTGTTTTTGTTTTGATAAAGCCAAGCCTGTTTGAAATTCTATGCACATGGGTATCAACGCACACCTCGTACTGTCCGAATCCGTTTGCAAGCACAAGGTTTGCGGTTTTTATCCCAACATTGGGAAGTTTAAGCAATTCCTCTTTGTTGTCAGGGACTTTTCCCCCGTATTTTTCCATAATTATTTCGGCAACCTTTTTTAAATTCCTGCCCTTTGTTTTGTAAAATCCGGCAGGGTAAATCAATTCGCCTATTCTCTCGGGGGAAAGTTTCATAAGGCTTTCAGGGTCGGGTGCTTCTTTAAAAAGCCTTGCGGCGGCCGGCGCCGTAACCTCGTCCTTTGTCCTTAACGAAATAATGCAGGAAACAAGCAATTCCCACGGGGTTTTGAATTTTTCAACAGGAGTTTCCTTTCCTTCGTAAAGTTTAAGCAAAATTTCAACCGTTTTCTCTATGTGCTTTTGAAAAAGTTTTCTCAAAAAAGGCTCAGCCACAAGGGTCTTTGAAAAAAACAGATGGGATTTGCATGAACAATCCCCGCAACCGAAACCTTTAACGGAAGTCAACTTTTCCGCCAAAATTTCCGCAAGGTAATGTTCAAAATCATTGTCCCCCACAATGTACGGATTGATTAAAAGAATATTTAGTTTTTCCGAAAGAAAATCTATGTGCCAATGCTTTTTTTTCTTGTTTTTCGCCAAATGCCTCTTAATTCTTGCTGAAAGATTGTTTAAAGCAGACCCGCAGTAGTAATAAAATCCCTTTTCAAGGTTAAACTCTTTTGCCTTTGTTTTCAGTTTTGTTTTTTTCGGAAGATAGCCTAAAAGCAGATAAACGCCTTTATTCATCGGAAGGGCAACCTGAAAAACCGAATAAAACCCTTATTCCCTCGTCTTTGAAAATAACGAAAAAACCGCCGGCGTCTTCAACAATTTCCCTCAATTTGAAAAGTTGAGCCACCAATTTGCTTTTGCCTTTATAAATTTTTCCGGTCAGAATTATCCCGATTTGCCTGTCTATAAGATTTGCCTCGGGGAAAGAAATGTCAACCAAAACTGGCTTCATTCCCCCGCATTTGAAATCTTTGTTAAATCCGAGGGAAAAATTGTAATTGATTTTTTCTTCGTCAAGAAAATCAAAAAAGTTTTTCAAACTTTCTTCAAAAAATCCCTTTTTAGCAAAAATCTTGCCGTTTAACTTTTCTTTCAAATTGAAAAAATCGCTTAAATCTTTAAGGGAAACTTCGCTAAAATCAATCCGTTTTTGAGCCAATTCATTGACTTTGTCACTTAAATATCCCGACAAAAACCTGTTTTTTTCATAATCTTTAACCATTTTTTTTACGACGGATTTGAAAAATTCCACATTGCACCTGACAATACTTTCCTTGCTTTCCGGACAAACAGAATCTTTTGCTCCGGAAACGGAAATTTCAAAATATTTCATTAGAAAATACGAAAGCAAGGCAATAATAATTATGGGGAAAACATACATTGTCTTAAACACAATGTCTATAATTACGGTTAAAAAAGCCACGGATACCGAGATAAAAGCCTTTTTAAAATCCATTTATTTCCTCTTTTTCTTAATTTCTATTCGTAAATCAAGGTTTACCCTAACCTCGTCTTCCATTCCTTCCGGAATTCTTATGGTTATGGGTACAAAATATCCGTTTTCCGCCTTAACCACTCTCGGCGCTTCTATCTCAATCTCAGTCCCCATTTCTTTGGTTTCAATATTGTTTTCAACAATTTCACTGTCTATTTTCTGTGTTTGCAATTCGGATTCAACATACTTGGAAGATTTTCCCGTTTCTTCGTCATATTCATCGGAATGCTCTTCACTTAAAACCTCAACTTCATCATATACTTCCTCAATATCTTCATCTTCCACAAATTCTATCTCTTCATCGGAAAAATCATGTTCGTCGCCTATTCCTTCTCCAATTACTCCGTCATCAAAATCAACCGAAAAATTAATATCGGTATCCATTTCTTCAAGGTCTTCCGCTGAAATTTCACTTGCGGATATCTCTTCATTCGCAGGTTTGGATTGTTTTGAGTCCTTTGTTTTATCTGCTTCCAAACTTCCCTTCGTCTCTTCTTCATCAACCATATACTCAATTTCAACATTGTATTTGTCGGTAATATTAGTCAAAGTTAACCTTACAATTTCTTTTAACGTTTCAACAACGCCTTCCCCCGTTATAGCAGATGTCTCAAAATAGGGAACATTGTAAATATTTAATTCTCTGTTTAAAGTGTCAATATCAATTAAATTCGGCAAATCCCTTTTGTTGTACTGCATAACGTGGGGAATATCCTTTAAATTCATTCCCAAGGATTCAAGGTTGGCAATAAGATTGTTCAAACTTTCTTTGTTTGCTTCAAGCATTCCTTCCTGAGAATCCGCAACAAAGACAATTCCGTCCGCCCCTTTTAAAACAAGTTTTCTTGTCTGATTGTAGAAAACCTGTCCGGGAACGGTATAAAGTTGAATTTTAGTTTCAAGTCCTTTTAATTTGCCCAACTGAATTGGAAGAAAATCAAAAAAAAGCGTTCTGTCGGTTTGAGTGGCAAGAGAAATCATTTTTCCCTTATTCTCTTGGGGAAGGGAACTGTAAATATACTGCAACGTTGTTGTTTTTCCGCATAAACCGGGACCGTAATAAACTATTTTTACCGCAACCTCTTTTGCCTGATAATTAAAAGTAACCATAAATCTTCGTTCCTTCCAACTTCTGTTTATAAAATTTTAATAAAAAAAAAGAAAAAAATCTAATTATTTTAAAACAAATTTATTTTATTTCCGTTTAAATGGAAAGAGGAGAAGAAATGAGTTTACCGGAATTCAGCGTAAAAAAGCCTATAACAGTGTTAATGATTTTGGTTGTAATCGTTATTTTCGGGATAATCGCATACGTAAAAATCCCGCTAAAAATGCTTCCCGACGACTTTTCCGGATATTTTATGTGGATTTCAATTCCATACTCTTCTTCAAACCCGGCAGAGGTAATGAATCAAATCGCAATTCCCGTGGAAGACGAATTATCCACAATTCAAGGAATAAAAACCTTAAATTCATCAAGCGGAACAAACGGAGTGTTTTTCTGGATAGAGTTTAATCAGGATATTGACATGACAACAGCCTATCAGGAAGTTTCCGACAGAATTGAGAGAGTAAGACCAAGCCTTCCCGACGAAGTGGACAAAATTTACATTAGAAGATGGAATCCGAACGACTCGGAAATTATTGTTTTTGCCATAAAACCGCCTGAAAACGCAAAAGATATTTACTTTTTGTTCAACAACATACTTCAATCATACCTTCAAAGAATTGACGGAGTGGCAAAAGTTGAGTTTGAGGGATTGAGAGAAAAACTGATTTATATTGAAATTGACGGGGAAAAACTGAAAAAACACAACCTTAACCTTTACCAGTTTGTTTCAAAGTTAAGAAAAGACAACTTTCTTTTATCCTGCGGCTATGTAATTGAAGGAAACAAAAAAAACAACCTTGTGGTAAACGCAAGGTTTAAAAATATTGAAGAGATAAAAAACCTTCCGATAGGAATAAAAAACCTCAAAATAAAAGACATAGCAAAGGTTTCGCACAAAGAGCCCAAAAGAAACTCAATTTTCAGAATAAACGGCGAACCGGGAATAATTCTGAAACTCTACAAAGAATCGGGGGCAAATACGGTAAAGGTTTGCAGAGAGATAAACAAAACAATAAAAAAGATTTTTATCACGGACAAAAGGTTTAAAGATTTCAAATTCTATCCTCTTTGGGACCAAGGAAAAACTATTGAAAACTCTCTGAACGATTTGAAAAATTCGGGTTTAATCGGCGGGCTTTTGGCAATGTTTATTGTCTTTTTCTTTATCAGAAAATTCAGGCTGACAACGGTTGTGTCCCTTTCAATTCCATTTTCCCTTTTTATGGCAATAGTTTGGCTTTACTTTACAGGCGGGTCGCTAAACCTTCTGTCCTTAATGGGGCTTATGCTTGCAGTGGGAATGCTTGTTGACAACTCAATCGTTGTTTCGGAAAACATAGACAGATTAAAGGAATTAAATTACCCGACAATAAAGGCTTCAATAGAGGGGGCAAACGAGGTCGGGCTTGCCATAACCCTCGCAACCCTTACGACAATAGTGGTCTTTCTTCCGTCAATGCTTATGGGAAACGACAAAATGATGAAAATGTTTATGAAAAACGTGGGGACAACAATTATCTATGCGTTAATTTCCTCGCTTTTTGTGGCGCTTATACTTATTCCTTTTACCTCGGCAAAATTTTTAAAGAAAAACGGGAAAAAACAAAAATCAAAAATTATAGAAAAAATCAAAAACCTTTACAAAGCGTCAATTACATACTTTCTTGACCACAAAAGAAACCTGTTTTTCATTGTCTCGCTTTTAATAATTTCAACAAGTTATCCCGCATCCCACATAAAGAAAACGGGAAATATGAACGGAGGGCCCCGTTCGGTAAGAATACACGTTATCTTTCCCGACTATTACACACTTAAACAGAGAGACGAGTTTCTAAACAAACTTGCAAAAACCTTTGAAAAGAAAAGAAAACAACTTGAATTGAAAACAATAACCACAAACGCAGGAATAGGTTGGAGCAACATTTCCCTGTGGCTTAAAGATTCGGGAGACACCGAAAAAGACATGTCGGAAATTATAAAACAAACAAAAAAAATGCTTCCAAAAGTGCCGGGAATAACTTTCAGATTTAGAGGTGATTACTCTTCCGCAAAGGGCGGCACGGTAAATATCTTCTTTTACGGCAAAGACCAAAATACTTTAATGAAGTTGGCGGAAGATTTTAAAATGAGAACGCAACATTTAAAAGGGGTTTTAAACGTGGACATAGACGTTGACAACAGAAATCAGGAAATAGTGGCAACTGTAAAAAGGGAAATCGCACAGAAAAAAGGGGTGCTTCCAATTGAGGTTGAGTCTTCAATAAGTTGGTTTTTAAGGGAAATTCCCCTTCCAAAATACATATCAAAGGACAGAGAGGTTGACGTTAAACTTGCGTTTTTGGAAAAAGACAAAAATTCCGAAAAAAAACTGAAAACAATTACCGTCCATGCCGGGAACAAACAACTTCCCGTCGGGGCATTTACAAAATTCACAAAAAGAAAGGCATGGCCACAGATAAGAAGGAGAAACAAAAACACCTCGCTTGGGGTAAAAATCACATACGCAGACACAAACTTTATGGAATTGTCAAAAAAGATAACCAAAATAGCATCCTCAATGCACCTTCCGCCGGGATACTCATGGAGCAAGGGAAGGCGTTTCAGGGAGGTTGAGGAATCCGACAACTCAA
>JAMOUY010000347.1 GCA_027067895.1 Acidobacteriota bacterium | reverse complement strand
TCAGCCGTGAAAATCTTTTCCGTTGCGCCGGGCATAATTGAAACAGACATGCAGAAGGTTATAAGGTCAAGTCCCAAAGAAAGGTTTCCGCTTTTAGACCAGTTTGTTATGTTTGAAAAGTCAAACAGGTTAAAAACCCCTGAATCAAGTGCGAGAGAAATTGTTTCCGTTATAAAAAACCCCGACAGATTTGAAACAATTGTTTCTTTTTAGCGTTAAAGATTTTTGTGATGTTTTTTAGGGAAGGCGTAAGCAACAAAAAAATTCGGATAAAAAAGTTTCGGGTAAAGGAGAGTTGTATGAAAAAATTTCTGCTTTTAATAATTCTTCTGTCTGTTTTTCCCCTTTTGGCGGATAATTTAGCCGATTTGTCTAAAAAAGCGGACAAGTTTAAGGGAAAATACGACTATGTTTTTCTCTATGAAAAAACCTATGTAAAGGTTAAACAAAACGGGGCGAGTGTTGTAAAGGAAGATATTGCGGTTAAGGTTTTAAGTCAAAGCGGGGCAAAGAAGTTTTACACCGTTTCCCGTTTTTTTGACCCGATGACTTCCGAGATAAAGGTGAAAGACGCTTATGTTTTGAGAAAAGACGGCAAAAAAGAAAAAATTGATTTGAAAAAAATAGCGGTTTATCCTCAGCCTGCAAGGTGGATTTATTGGCCAAACACAAGGGTTTCAATTCCCTTCGGCATTCTAAATCCGGGAGACGTAATTGTTTATTCACTTGAAAGGCAGGGTTTTTCATACGCTTTGCTTGACAAAAAGGTTAAGGGAAGTTCTTCAAAATTTGAGCCGCCTATGAAGGGCGAGTTTTACGATATTGTAAATTTCCAAAAGTTTGTCCCTATTCTTGAAAAAAAATATTCCGTTGAGTTGCCTGAAAGGAAAAACATTCAATTCAGGTTTTTCAACGGAGAGGTTGTGCCTGTTGCCGAGTTTACGGATTACGGCATGAAATACACCTTTGAGAAAAAGGATATTCCCGCAATAAAAAGGGAGCCTTTTATGGTTTCAATTTCCGACGTTTGTCAAAAACTTCTTATCTCAACGACGCATTCGTGGAAAGATAAGTCGGAATGGTTTTACAAAATAAACGAAAACTTTGCCTTTCACATAACCCCCGAGATAAAGAAAAAAGTAAACGAGATTGTTAAAGGGGCGAAAAACGACGAGGAAAAGATTTTCAAACTTAACCATTGGGTTGCCCACTATATCAGGTATTCTGGCCTTTCAATGGGAGAGGGCGAGGGATACACCCTTCATCCTTCGGAAATGACTTTTAAGGACAGGCAGGGGGTCTGCAAGGACAAGGCTGGAATGCTTATTACCTTTTTAAGGGCTGCGGGTTTTGACGCATACCCCGCAATGACAATGGCAGGTGCAAGGATTGAAGATTTTCCGGCAGATTTTTTCAACCACTGCGTTGTCGCTTTAAGGGAAAAGGACGGAAAATTCAGAATGCTTGACCCCACATGGGTGCCGTGGGTGAGGGAGCAGTGGTCTTCCGCCGAGCAGGAGCAACAGTATCTTGTTGGATACAAAGAGGGACAGCCTTTAAGGACAACGCCTTATTCCCCG
>JAMOUY010000346.1 GCA_027067895.1 Acidobacteriota bacterium | reverse complement strand
GGCTCAATTTCCCCTCTGCTTTCGGAAGAAAATCCGCCTTCCGCCTCTTCCAACGTCTTTTTATGCACTTTAAAAACTGTGCCGTTTACATGTAAAAATATAGTGCCTTTGTCATCATTTGCAAAGAAAACCGGGATAAGCATACCGTTTTTTATCACAAAAAGGCTATCCTTATCTTTAATCAGTTCAATCTCAACGTCTTTGTTGTTTACCGAAGCGGAAACCTTATTTTCTTCTCTCTTTTTCCCCTCAACAGAAAACTCTTTCCCGTCAATCACAAAAACAGCCATAAAACACTCCTTTAAGGCAACCAGCCTGAAATTTCGGGAAGGGAATCAGCATCGCACTCGCCTTCCCTCTGTCCGCTCTTTTTCTCCGAAAGCGCAGAGCATATAAGCGCAATCTCTTCATTTGAAAAATCCGTATTCACCCTTTTTTCAAGCAAAAATTCTTTGTTTTTCTCAATAAATCCCGTGTCTATGTCTCCTTTCAGAAAAGACGGATGCTCCAAAACAGCCTTTAAAAAGTCAATGTTTGTTTTTACTCCAAGCACAACAAATTCATTTAAAACCCTTTTTGATTTTTGGATACAGTCTTCCCTGTTTGAGTCAAAAACAACAATCTTGGCAATCATCGGGTCAAAATCGGGGAAAATCTCATAGCCTTCTTTTACCGCACTTTCAATTCTTACTCCGGGAATTTTCGGCTCAAAATATCCCAAAATTTTTCCCGGCGAAGGCATAAAGTTGTTTTCGGGGTCTTCGGCGTAAATTCTAAACTCAATAGCGTGTCCGCTTGGCCATATTTCATCCTGAGGAACATTTACCACAAGCCCCATGGCTTCCTGAATCTGCCACTTGACCAAATCCACTCCGTAAACCTCTTCGGTTACGGGATGCTCAACCTGAATTCTTGTATTCATTTCCAAAAAGTAAAAGTTTTTGTCGGAATCCACTATAAATTCAACCGTGCCTGCGCCGACATAGGAAACCGTGTCCGCAAGGGCGCACGCCGCCTCTCCCATTTTCATTCTCATTTCCTCGTCAACAAAAACCGACGGGCACTCTTCAATGATTTTCTGATGCCTTCTTTGAATTGTGCATTCCCTCTCCCCTATGTAAATCGTTCTTCCCCCGGGAAAAGAGAAAATTTGAATCTCAATATGGCGAGGATTGACAATGTATTTTTCAACAAAAATTTCGTCGGAAGCAAAGTATTGAAGACTTTCGGATTTTGCAATCCTAATGCTGTCAAGCAAATCTTCTTCTTTTTCCACCTTTCTCATTCCCTTTCCGCCACCGCCGAGAGAGGCTTTTATAAGCACGGGAAAGCCGATGCTTTTTGCTCTTTCAAAAATCTGCTTTTCATTTAATCCTTTCAAAGAAAATCCCGGCACAGGGGACACACCCGACTTTTCAGCAATAAGCCTTGCGGTTTCTTTGTGCCCCATAAGTTCAATTGCTGTGGCGGGAGGCCCTATAAAGATTATCCCGCTTTGCTCGCACTTTTTTGCAAAATCGGCATTTTCAGCCAAATATCCGTATCCCGGATGAATTGCCTGACATTTGTTTTCCTTAGCAATG
>JAMOUY010000345.1 GCA_027067895.1 Acidobacteriota bacterium | reverse complement strand
AAAAGCAATGGAATTTACCATAAAACACTTTTACCGGCAAAGGAAAATGGATTTTTCGGAAAAGGAAGAAAAACTGTTAAACAGCATAAAAGACTATATTTACAATCAGCCTTCCATACCCTACCCCGGGGTAAAGGAAACACTTGAATATCTGAAAAAAAGATACAATCTCATACTCTTAACAAAAGGCGAAGAAAAAGAGCAGTTAAACAAGGTAAAACGCTCAGGGCTTTCGTCTTACTTCAAGGCGTCAATAGTTTTAAACGACAAAACTGAAAAGCATTACAAAGATTTAATAGTAAACTTGAAATTAAATCCGGAAAGAACTGTTATGGTTGGAAATTCGCCAAAATCGGACATAAACCCCGCGGTAAAATCGGGAATGTTTGGCATTTTAATTGAAAAAGACAAACAATGGGAATATGAAGAGGAAGAGTTAATCCGGTCAAATAAAATAATCACCGTCCGCTCTTTCAAAGAATTAACAAAAATTTTATGAATAAAAAAATCTTTTCGGAAAACATAACTAAAACAATATTTTCCCTTTACATTCCCATTTTCGCCACAATGATGCTTCAATCCCTTTACGGGATAATTGACACAATCTTTGTGGGAAAATTAGGGGCAAAATACCTTGCCGCAGTCGGGCAGGCAAATACGATTTTAATGTTTGTTTTTGCGTTTATGGCTTCGGTTTCAATGGGCGCAACTTCTTTAATTGCAAGACAGTTAGGTGCAGGAAAGACAAACGATGCCAATAAAACCGTAAACCAGTCTTTAATTTTAGGCTCGTCCCTTTCGGTGATTTTTTTCTTTCCGCTTTTCTTTTACGCAAAAAACCTGCTAACGGCAATAAACACTTCCCCAGAAATTATCTCATCCGCAACGGGATATTTAAAAATAAGCGCATTTTCCCTTTTGTTTGTTTTTATAAACTTTATGATAAATTCCCTTTTAAGGGGCGCAGGATACGTAAAACCCGCTTTCTTTCTCATGGCTGTAAGCAACATAACAAACGTCTTTCTTGACTATGCCTTAATCTTCGGAAAATTCTCTTTCCCCGCCCTTTCGGTAAACGGCGCGGCTTACGCAACCTTGATAGCAAGGGCTATCGGAAGTTTAATAGGAATAGCAATTCTTTTGTCAAAAAAATACGGAATTACCTTTCATCCCAACTTTAAACCGGATTTGAAAATTATAAAACAGATACTTGAAGTGGGATTTGTTGCGTCAATTATGGGAATAAGCAGAACTGTTTCTTCTCTGATTTTTATAGCTCTTGTGGCAAAACTCGGCGTGGATATTCTCGCCGCGCTTCATGCAGGAATGTATGCGGAATCAGTTTCGTTATTCTCGTCTATGGCGTTTTCAATTGTAACCACAACAATGGTCGGGCACTACTTAGGCGCGGGAAAAACTGACCAATTGAAAAAAATTACCGGAAAACTTTTAAAATTTTCCGCGGCAACAGGTCTTTTTTTCGGAATCTTGTTTTTTATCTTTGCACCGCAGATTGCCTCGCTTTTTACCCAAAATTTGCAGGTAAAGTTTTACATTGTGAAAATGCTAAGAATAATTGCATTTTCGTA
>JAMOUY010000344.1 GCA_027067895.1 Acidobacteriota bacterium | reverse complement strand
TTCCCACGGCATTCCTTCCCGGGCTTATTCCTTTCGGGAATGCCTCGGAATGAACTGTGTAAAAATCCAAATTTTAATTAGAAAATTTTATTTTTCTTTTTGCTTCATAATTGGCATCATATTTTTTTCCCGTTTTCATCACGCCAAACATTATTTTTACCAATTTCCCCGCCAAAGCTACTTTGATTACTCTTTCCTTTTTTCCCTTAGCACTCAATCTTTCATACATCTGTTTGATATGTGTATTGTGCCTTTTGGCCGACCATGTAGCTACATATAAAGTGCGACGCATTTTGGCGTTTCCTATCTTGCTTATACGGCCTTTTCCTTTCACAGATGTTCCGGATTCAAAAATACGGGAGTTAAAGCCAATGTAGGCAAGAAATTGCTTGTAATTCTCGAATTTGGTAAAATCTCCCGTCAGGATAATAAACAAAATAGCGGATTTTTCTCCCACTCCGGGAATGCTCAATAATAACTCTAGCGTATCTCCAAAATTCTCCCGGGTTAATCTCAGTCTCTCCTTCTCCAACTTTTTGATTTCCTTTTGTGTCAAGCGGATCATTTTTTTCAGGCTGTCAATGGCTTGTTTGTCCGTGTTACCCGATGCTTTAAAAGCCTTTAATCGGTTTTTCAACATAGTGTTTTGTTTGTAATAACCGTCAATGGTAGTGTCTATTTGACGCAATCTTTTCAACACCTTGCTCTGCGGTTCCCATAAAGACGGTTGTTGTTCCATCCCATACATGGCAATGGCTTGCGCATCTTTCTTGTCGGTTTTGGTGCGAAACATTTTCATCTGCACATAACGTCTAATCACCAAAGGGTTCACTACGCTAACATCGGCCTTTTTTTGTTGGAGAAAGGTAGCCAGTTTCAAATAATACGGTCCGGATGCTTCCATCACAAAGTGATTTTCCTTACCGGTATCTTTCCAAAGTTTTTTAAAACCGACAGGGTTGTTTTGATAGACCTTGTGGGTCCATTTTTGATTGTCGTTGAGGAAACTCACATCAAAAGTGTCCTTGGAGATGTCAATACCTACGATTTTTTTCATAATTTTACTTTTTAGACAATGGTAATCTACTTTTTATCTTATCAATCCTAAATTCAGGCTCGAAGCCTATTGAACTGTTCAAGATTAAAAAGTAGAAGGGGAAAGGGACTATCATTCCGAACGGTCTCAAAGACCAATGACAAACAACAGTCTTTCTCTTTCCCCTTTTACCATTGTGGTTAATATTTCCTTTCAATTTACCTTCCATTTTTCTTAGATGCAAACATAGGATGACAGTGTGGAATTATGCTTTGGAATTAAAAATTTGACTTAGAGAAAGAAAGCTTGCGTTAAGCGGTCATTGCGAGCGGAACGAAGTGAAGCGTGGCAATCTCCCCCATGTTAAGCCCCAAGGTTGCGTTAAAATTACGGGATGTGAATTGAACAACCTCACTAACGCGGAGAGATTACCACGGCCGCCGAAGGCGGCCTCATAATGACATCGTAAATTGAACTTTGATAAATTTCCCAAATCCCAACTTCCAACTCCCACATCCGTTTTTCGGGACACGGTAAATGGAGAACGGAAAACGTGGCG
>JAMOUY010000343.1 GCA_027067895.1 Acidobacteriota bacterium | reverse complement strand
GCGGAAAAGTCAAAGCAGGCGGCGGTTGCGTGCGTTGACGCTTCAAGGGCTTTCTTCAACTCGGTTTTTGAGGTAAAATCTCATTTGAACAAGGTTTACCTTTTTGAGAAAGAGGCTGACAGAATTAGCAAAGAGTTAAAGAGAAAGATTTTTCTTTCCGATTTGAAACAGTCTCACAAAATCCATTTAAGGTATTTTGCTTTAAGCGTTGAAACAATGTCCGACAAAGCGGAAGAGGTTGCGGACAGGCTTGCAATTTACACCATAAAGAGGGAAATGTAATGACGCTGATTTTTCTTTCAAGCGGACTGTTTTTAGGCTGGTCGCTTGGCGCAAACGACGCCGGAAACATTTTCGGCACAGCCGTCCATTCAAAAATGGTCAAGTTTAAAACCGCGGCAATTTTGTGCAGTATTTTTGTAATTTTAGGCGCGGTTATAAGCGGTGCCGGGACAAGCAACACATTGGGGCAATTGGGTGCGGTAAACGCGATTGCAGGCTCATTTACCGTTGCCTTCGGCGCCGCTTTGGCTGTTTACCTTATGGTAAGAAATAAACTGCCTGTTTCAACTTCACAAACTATTGTGGGTGCCATAATAGGCTGGAATTTGTTTGCGGGAATGCCGACGGATTATTCCTCTTTGACAAAAATCGTTTCAACATGGGTAATCTGTCCCATTCTTGCGGGGCTTTTCGCCGCAGGGATTTACTATTTGTTTCGCTATCTTTTGAGGAAATTTCCGATTCATCTTTTCAAACTTGACATGATGACAAGGGCGGGACTGATTTTGATAGGGATTTTCGGTTCGTATTCTCTCGGCGCAAACAACATTGCAAACGTTGTCGGTGTTTTTGTGCCTGTTAATCCATTTCCCTCTGTCAAGTTTATGGGATTTACCATATCCTCAACTCAGATTTTATTCTTCATAGGCGGTGTTGCCATTGCCGTAGGGGTTTTTACCTATTCCCACAAGGTTATGTCAACAATCGGCGGGGGAATTTTCAAACTTTCTCCCGAAACTTCTCTCATTGTGGTTTTGGCCGAGTCCCTTGTTTTGTTTATTTTTGCCTCTAAGGGGCTTGAAAGGTTTTTGATAAGGCATCACCTTCCCCCAGTGCCGCTTGTGCCTGTGTCGTCCACTCAGGCTGTTGTAGGCGCGATTACGGGAATAGGGCTTGTGAAAAGCAAGGGGAAAAATATTCAATACAAAACTTTGGGGAAAATTATGGCAGGCTGGGTTATAGCCCCGGTTTTTGCCTGTTTTATTACGTTTTTTTCGCTTTTCTTTATGCAGAATGTTTTTATGCAGAAGGTTTACTATCCGAAAAAGGTTAGTGTTTCTGCACATGTTTCTTTGAAGCGTATTTCGGACAAATAAATTTTAGATTTTAAGGTTTTTGGGGGAAGTATGAGAAAAATTTTTGCCTTAATTGTTTTGTTTTTTGCTTTCGGGCTGTTTGCCGACACAATTGTCATAACCTTTAACGACGGCACGGTGCAGAAGGTTGAGTTAAAAGGAAAGGTAAAAAACGTGGCTTCGGTTAAATTTGTTTCCGAAAATGAAAAATACGCGGAGACTTCTTCAAAAAAGCAATT
>JAMOUY010000342.1 GCA_027067895.1 Acidobacteriota bacterium | reverse complement strand
ATAGAGAAGGCAAAAAAAATAATTAACACTGGTGAACTTCTTACAATTGTGGAAAAAGAAATCGGAAAATTAAATTAAAGGGGGATTTTATGAAAAGAATTATTCATCCGCCGACAGGAACAAAGTTAACCTGCAAAAACTGGCAGATAGAAGCGGCTTACAGAATGATTCAGCATAACCTTGACCCGGATAATGCGGAAAAACCGGAAGAACTTATTGTTTACGGAGGAACGGGTAAAGCGGCGAGGAATTGGGAATGTTTTGACGCGATTTTGGAAAGTCTGAAAAACCTCAATCCCGACGAAACTTTGCTTGTTCAAAGCGGAAAACCCGTTGGTGTTGCAAAAACACACGAAGACGCACCGAGGGTTTTGATTGCAAATTCAAATCTTGTGCCCCATTGGGCAAATTGGGATTACTTCAACGAATTGGAGAAAAAGGGGCTTATAATGTACGGCCAAATGACGGCAGGCTCATGGATTTACATAGGAACGCAGGGGATTTTGCAGGGAACGTACGAAACCTTTGCCGCTGCCGCAAAGAAACACTTTAATTCTGACTTAACCGGGAAATTCGTTCTTACCGCGGGACTCGGAGGAATGGGAGGCGCTCAGCCACTTGCCGCAACCTTCAACGGTGCGGCATGCCTTGTTGTTGAGGTTGACCCTCACAGAATAAAGAGAAGACTTGAAACCGCATACCTTGACGAGATGGAAACCGATTTGGACAAAGCGCTTGAAAAGGTATTAAACGCCAAAAAAGAAGGGAAGCCCCTCTCTGTTGGGCTTCTTGGAAACGCAGCGGACATTTTCCCCGAATTGCTTAAAAGAGGCATAATTCCAGACGTTGTAACAGACCAGACCTCTGCCCACGACGAATTGAACGGTTACGTGCCTGCCGGAATTCCATACGAAGAGGCGCTTGAATTGAGAAAAACCAACCCAAAAAAGTACATAGAGATGTCCTATGAGTCAATGTACAAACACTGCGAGGCAATGGTTGAATTTCAGAAAAAGGGAGCGGTTGTTTTTGATTACGGAAACAATTTAAGGGGACAGGCTTTGAAAGCCGGTTTAAAAAACGCCTTTGACTTTCCCGGATTTGTTCCCGCATACATAAGGCCTCTCTTTTGCGAAGGCAAGGGCCCGTTCAGATGGGTCGCTTTAAGCGGAGACCCGGAGGATATTTACACAACCGACAGAGAATTGCTTAAACTTTTTCCGGAAAACCAGCAGTTGAGAAGATGGATAGAAATGGCACAGAAAAAGGTTAAATTTCAGGCGTTGCCTGCGAGAATCTGCTGGCTTGGATACGGAGAAAGGGACAAAGCCGGATTGTTGTTTAACGACTTGGTTAAGTCCGGCAAGGTGAAAGCGCCTATCGTTATAGGCAGAGACCATCTTGACGCGGGAAGCGTTGCGTCCCCCAACAGGGAAACCGAGGCAATGAAGGACGGTTCGGACGCCATAGCGGATTGGCCGATTTTAAACGCTCTCTTAAACACCGCATCGGGCGCAACATGGGTATCTTTCCATCACGGCGGAGGAGTCGGGATTGGTTATTCTTTGCACGCGGGACAGGTTATCGTTGCCGACGGGACGGAAGGCGCTGCCAAAAGGCTTGAAAGAGTTTTGACAAACGACCCGCTTATGGGAGTTTTCAGGCATGTTGACGCTGGATACGATATTGCGGTTAAAGTGGCAAAGGAGAAAGGTTGCAAAATTCCGATGATGGATTAAAGGTTTCAAAACCATAAATTTGATTTTTTGCGTTTTTTCTGTTTTAATAAAGAGCATTTTGAATTTAGGAGGATTTGTATGGACTATAAAGTAAAAGACATAAACCTTGCCAAACAGGGCAGGTTGAAAATTGAGTGGGCTGAATCAAGAATGCCCGTTTTAATGTATTTGAGAGAAAAGTATAGCAAAACAAAGCCGTTGAAAGGATATAAAATTGCAGGTTGCCTTCACGTAACGAAGGAAACCGCAGTTTTGGTTGAAACTTTAAGGGCTGCGGGTGCAGATGTCGCATGGAGCGGATGCAATCCTTTGTCAACTCAGGACGATATTGCAGCCGCTTTGGCAGACAACGGAATTGCCATTTACGCATGGCACGGAATGAATGTTGAGGAATTTTACTGGGCGATTGAAAAAACTCTTGAATTTAATCCCAACCTCACCCTTGACGACGGCGCTGACTTGATTTTCACAATACACAACAAGCATCCCGAAAAGGCGGAAAACGTTATCGGCGGGACGGAAGAAACAACAACAGGTGTTCACAGGTTGAGGGCAATGGCAAAGGCCGGGAAACTTCTTTATCCCGTTTTTGCCGTAAACGATGCCGAAACAAAATGGGATTTTGACAATGTTTACGGGACAGGCCAGTCCACAATAGACGGAATTTTGAGGGCAACCAATGTTTTGATTGCCGGAAAAACCGTTGTTGTTGCAGGATACGGACACTGCGGAAAAGGCGTTGCAATGAGGGCAAAGGGACTGGGCGCAAACGTAATTGTTACCGAAGTAAAGCCGACTGCGGCGCTTAAAGCAACCCTTGAAGGTTTCAGGGTAATGCCTATGGACGAAGCGGCTAAATTGGGAGATATTTTTGTTACCGCAACGGGAGTAAAAGATATAATTGTCAAAAGACATTTTGAATCAATGAAAGACGGTGCCATTGTTTGCAATACCGGGCATTACGACTGCGAAATCAACATTCCCGACCTTGAAAACATTGCAAAATCAAAAAGAGACGTTAGACCTAACAACGAAGAATATACCCTTGGAGACGGAAGAAGAATATTCTTGCTTGCAAAGGGAAGGCTTGTAAACCTTGCCGCTGCGGAAGGCCATCCGTCAGAGGTTATGGACATGTCTTTCGCAAACCAGTTTCTTGCAATGATTAGGCTTACCGAAGAAGGCAAAAACCTTGAAAAAACCGTTCACCTTCTTCCCGAGGAGCAGGACCAGGAAATTGCAAGGATTAAACTTGAAACAATGGGATTTAAAATTGACGAATTAACCCCCGAGCAGATAGCCTATATCAACGACTATTCGCAGGGGACTTAATTTTTTCTTTGAAATTTTTGTTAACTGTGGTATAAATTTAAGGCTAAAAAATTACGACGAAGGAGTATACCATGTCAAGAGTTTGCGAAGTTTGCGGAAAAAAACCTATGGTTGGAAACAATGTTTCCCATGCACATAACTTAACGAAGAGAAGATTTCTTCCCAATATTCAGAAAATAAGAGTTGTTGACGAAAACGGAAACGTAAGAAGAATGAAGGTTTGCACTTCCTGTATTCAGGCTGGCAAGGTTAAAAAACCTGTTTGATTTTCAAGTAAAAAAATACGTTGTTATAAAGCCGTCGCAAGACGGCTTTTTTTGTTTTATGCGGAAAAAATATGGTAAAATTTAACAAAATAATGTGGTAATGTATGGATATGAAAGAAAAAAGTGTTTTGATTATTGATGATAATGAACTTTTTGCTAAAACATTAGCGGTTTATTTTAAAGCAAAAGGTTTTAGTGTTTTTGTTTTTGATGAAATGGAAAAATTGAAATTATTTCTAAGTGAAAAGAATTTTCAATCCGTACAATTGGCTGTTGTTGATTTTAATTTAAAGGGATGTGTAAGTGGGGAAGATATCGCATTGTTTCTTGAAAAAAAATTTCCCGATATAAAAATAATTTTGGTTTCGGGATGTTTCCCTGAAACTTCTGGAAATTACGATTTGAAATCAAATAGAGAATTATTGCCTAAACCGTTTGATATAAATGAATTGGAAGAGGTTTTGGAAAAAAACAATGTTTTTTTTAGTTAGTATGAGATTATGAATAAATCTGAAAAATGGTCTTGTAAGGTATTCAAAGAAAATTGTCCTGTTGCCAACAGTTTTTTTTGTTGGGAGAACAACTTTTTTCAGGCTTCTTTAAACAAATTGGATATGGGTATTGCTGTGTTGGATAGACAAAATTTGTCTTCAATTTTTTTGAATAACAGGGCAAAGACTATTTTGTCAATTTTTCAAAATGCTTTTTTAAATAATTTACGAGAAGATTTGAAAAGGTTTTTTGCGGAAAAAAGAGATTTGCCTGTTTCGGGAAGAATTCAATGCGAGGAATTTTTCATAGGATATACATGTTATAAATTGGGGGATGATTTTTATATAGTTTTTTTCAGGGATATTACGGACCGGGAAAGTATTAGGCTTATTCATCAAAATAAAATGATTTATGAAAAATACAACAAAATTATTTCGGAAATTATTCATGAAATCGGTAATCCTATTGCCGGAATAATGAACGCTTTGCAAATAATACAAATAAATTTTGACGAATATTCAAAAAGTGAAATCGGGGAAAAGATAATTTTGTTGTTAAATGAAACAAGAAGATTAAAAGAGATTTTGAATTTATTACGGCCGTTAGGTTCGAATTCTGTTTCTGAATGGAAGAGATGCAATTTGAGTTCTTTTATTTCTGACCTTGTGGGCAACTATACCGATAGAGTTTCTATTAATTTGGAAAATATACCTAAAAATTGGTTTGCCATTTTAAGGGAAGAGGATTTCAAGCATATTTTTGAGGAACTTGTGAAAAATGCGGAAAAATTTGCCGGGAAAAACTCTGAAATAAACATTGCTTTGTGTAAGAAAAGCCCTTTTTATTTTAAAATGGTTTTTGAAGATAACGGCCCCGGTATTTCTGATGAGTTATTGGAAAAAATCTTTTCTCCTTTTTTTACAACTTCTCCGAAAACTTCAAAGGGTATGGGCTTAACTATTGCAAGAAAAAGAATGCTTAATATGGGAGGTATGATTTTTGCCGAGCATAGCAAAAAAGGGGCAAGGTTTGTTCTGTATATTCCGGTAGAGGATTATATTTATGAGTTATTCGGTCCTGTTGGTGGATGATGAAAGGCTTTTTGCCGATTCTCTTGCCGAATTATTAAGGAAAAACTTTTCTGATATTGATTGTTGTTATAGTTTTGAAAAAGCAAAGGCTTTACTTAAACAAAAAGAATACGACGTATGTGTTTTTGATATTTTTTTGCCTGACGGCAATGGATTGGATTTGGTTGATTTTGCTAAAAAGCAAGATTTTCCCCCCGAGATAATTCTAATAACCTCTAATGATTTTTCTTTTAACGAAAATTTTAAAAACATTAAGGAATCGGTTTTTGATTTTGTTCTTAAACCGTTCAATTTGTTTTATGCCTTGAAAAGAATTGAAAACGCCATAGAAAAAAGAAATAAAAAGATTAAAGATTATTATGAATTGGCACAAATTTCTGAAAAAATTCAAATAATCGGGGTAAGCGATGCTATCCAGAAAATAAAAAAAATGGCCTCATTTCTTTCCAATGTGGATTCTCATGTACTAATTTCCGGGGAAACCGGTACGGGAAAAGAATTGATTGCCAAGTATATTCATTATACCGGAAGTAGGGCGAATAAGCCTTTTGTCCCTGTAAATTGTTCGGCCATATCTTTCGGTTTGTTTGAATCAGAATTTTTCGGACATGAAAAAGGTGCTTTTACCGGTGCTGTGTCTTCCCACAAGGGTCTTTTTGAACTTGCGGGAGACGGTACTCTTTTTCTTGATGAAATTGGGGAAATGGATTTGGGATTTCAGTCAAAGTTGTTAAGGGTTTTGGAATCGAAAGAGTTTAGAAGGGTTGGTGGTTCTAAAATTTTAAAATCCAAGGCAAGAATTATAGCAGCCACAAACAGAAATTTATTGGATGAAGTTCAAAAAGGAAGGTTTCGTAAAGATTTGTTTTATAGGCTGTCTGTTATAAACATAAATATTCCGCCTCTTAGAAAAAGAAAAGAAGATATAGTCCCGATTGCGATGTATTTGTGGGATGATATTTGTAAGAGATTAAAAGTAGATATTGCCAAACCGAATAAAGAATGGTTTTTAAAATTGGTTGAGTACGATTGGCCGGGAAATGTTAGAGAACTTTCCAATTTTTTGGAAAAATACATAATTGTAAAAATGTTTTCAGGGAAAGAGGATGTTTTTGAGTTGTCGGGATATAAAGAAAAGCAAAGTGTTTTTCCCGAAAAATTAGTTCCTTTGGATAAGTGGGTAAACGATTATATTCTTTATGCGTATGAAAAATGCGGTTTTAATAAAACAAAAACGGCAAAAATGCTCGGTGTCTCTCTTTCAACGTTGAAAAGGAAATTGAAAAAAATCAAATAATCGGTTCATTTTGAGCCTATAAGCTTTGCTGCGATAGTGTTTTCTGACCCGATTTTTAAATGCCGTGTTTTGGTTTACCCTTTAAAATCAACAAATTGTATATTGGCA
>JAMOUY010000341.1 GCA_027067895.1 Acidobacteriota bacterium | reverse complement strand
AAATGAAAGAACTTTTGACAATAAAAGAAGCAAGCGGCTAATTCCTATTTTGATGCGCTGTGTATCTTTGCAGGATGGAAACAACATTATTAGAGTTACTGGTACCGGATTATATTCTGAACCATTTTGACTTCGAACGGATAGAAAAAATAAGCGGAGTTATCCGTATTCATTTAGTAGAGAAAAGCGACCCTGAGCATTACCCCAAAGCAATCATCGGAAAAGGACAAAGGTCATTGAACGGGTTTATGAACCCTATCGAGCTGCAAACTTTTCCTGTTCAAGCCAAAGAGGTATTCCTGTTATTAAAGCGACGGCGGTGGAAATTAAAAGGAAGCGATAAGAGTTATTTTAACACCTATTCTTTTTGTCAGGAAGGGATGAAAGCTACCAAAGAATTTGGTGCTTTTTTAAAAGAAATTGGTAGAGGGTAAACCCATCAGTATAGGAAATGTAGCCTATGTGCTGGGGATGAATTCCAAGAAATTGCAACGGTGGTACCAGCAAGTTCTTAGTGGATTTTCCCAGGCAGTTGAAAAAGGGGAAATAGGCAAACATAATTTACGAGTAAGAGAGCGGGGGAAAATTAAAGAGATCGTTGTTCCGGTTCTTGAAGAAAAGAATCTTGGAGAACAGATGGCCATAGACGAAAAGAATATCAACGGGGTAACCTATACCATACTAAGCAACCGTAAAACAAGTAAAATTGCTTTGATGGCATCTACGCTAAAGGTTAACGAGTTAATGCAACTTTTAAAAGAATTTGATATTGAAAAACGTATGCAGGTAAGAAGCCTTAGCAGAGACATGGCTTCCAATTATGACTGGTTGGGCAGGGAAGCTTTTATGAATGCTTATCACGTGATAGATAAATTTCATGTTATAAAACATGTCATGGAACAACTACAATCAACACGTATTCGATATCGTCAGCAGGAGTTAGCCAGGCGGAGAGAGGCAGTAAAGAATAAACAGAAATACACGGAAATCACTTTTTCTAATGGCGATACGGTTTTACAGTTATTAGCCCGAAGCAGAGGACTATTGTTCTTGCTACCCAATGAATGGAGTAATCAACAAAAGCAAAGAGTCGAGATACTTTTTAAGCAATATCCGGAAATAAAAACAGCATACTATTTGGTACTTCGTATCAGGCAATGGTTCACACCACCGAAAGGCAAAACAACTTACAACGTAACCAGAAAACGAAAAAAAGAACAACTGCTGGAATTATTAAAAAAATTCAAGCAATCAAATATTGAGGAGATGAAGAATATAGCTTTTCTGATCAAAAAAAACATGGGTCAAATCATCAACTATTTTATTGCTAAAGAAACAAATGCAAAAGCAGAAGCTCTTAATCAGAATTTACAACGATTCATCAATGTTAATTATGGCGCCAGAAACTCCGATTTTTTCCTCTATAGAATCAAAGTCCATTTTGCGTAGCGCATCAAAATAGGAATTAGCCATTTTTTCAAAAAGACCAAAAACACTCATTTTAACCGATGCACAGAGATATTTAGCTCAATTATTTAAGTTTGGGTGTTAAAGTGCGGAAAACAGGAAATAATGGGAAAAGTAAAAACTGGCATTGATTGCC
>JAMOUY010000340.1 GCA_027067895.1 Acidobacteriota bacterium | reverse complement strand
TTGCAAAAAAAGCATAGATTGCTTGTTTTTTTGAAAAATGGCTAAGTCTTTTCACCATTTACGCTTCCTCTAAAATCTTTCCCCATTTTTTGGAGATTTCTCTCACTGTAAATTTTTTTGCTTTTTCAACAGCATTGTTTTGTATTTCCTTGTATTTATCATATACAAATTTTTTTGTTATTTCATCAACTTTTTTAATAAACTCATTTTCATCTGTCAAAAATCCGTCTTTTTCATTTGTGATTATTTCCCGAGGGCCTGCATGGTTTGTTGCAATCGGGACAACTCCGCAGGCCATTGCCTCAATAATAACAATTCCGAACAACTCTTCCCAACAGCCGATTTTTTTTGAATTTAACAATAAAAAATCATGACAATTGTAAATTTCCGCCAATTTTCTCTGGTCCGAAACAAATCCCAAGTAATTTATGTTGTCAAAGTCTTCGGCATAGCGTTTTACTTTTTCGGTTAAAACCCCATTGCCCACAAGGGTTAAAGGATTTTCTTTATGAAAAGAAAAGTAATCCAAAATCTCCGATATTCCTTTTTGTTCCGTTAAGCGTCCCACATACAAAAACCTGAATTTTTCCGTTTTTTCCCGTTTTTTCCTGTCAAATTTGAATATTTTATCGTCAAAGGAATGGTAAACAACGGTAATTCTTGAATTGTCTATTTTTAAGTTTTTAATCAATTCTTTTTTTGCAGAATTGGACACGGCAAAAATATGCAAAACATCGTTTTTTAGAAAATCTTCCCAAAAAGAAATTAGTTTTTCGTTTACAAAAAGTTTTTTAGGGTAAAAACTCTTATCCCATATATTCCAAGAAGTATGATAGAAAATTTTGTGGTTTCTCAAAACAAATTTCAAGAATTTCAGCCTGAAATCGTAAGGTGCTATTCCCAGCACAACTTTTTTATTTTTTGAAAAAATCAGGTTTATTAAGAAAAAGATGTTTTTAAACTGCTTAAAAAAAAGTTTTTTGTCCATACGAAAAATTGATTTTGCCAAATCCCTGAATATTCTAAACTCTCTGTATTTCAGTTGAATATTGTTTTTTTCGCAAAGATATTTCAAAGCCCTGTAATGTGATTTTGCTCCGTATTCATGCAAAACATAGATTTTTTTCATAACCCGAAAATCTCCGAAACTCAAAAATTATCCGACATCGGCTTCAACATTGTTTTGCTCCTTTTTGAAAAAAGGTTTTACGAAATCAATTAAAAACATCATGAAACCTCTGTTGAATATCCAGTTATACAGAATAAAGCAGACAAAAACAACGGGAAGGTAAAAAAGTATAAAGTAGATTTCCCTCAAAAGCATAACTTTTTTCAACAAAAACGCAAACGCAACCATAAAAACGCTAAACATAAGCGGGATAAAAATCTGCTTAAAGTATTCAACAAACCCTGCGCCGCACAAAGGCTTTACAACAAAAAGCCAAAGGGGAAACATTAAAAAAGACATCAAACAAACCCAGCCTATACTGACGCCTATAATTCCGTAAAAACTGCTTATGTAAATGGTTATCGGTATTAAGAAAAACAAAGCCAAATTCCAATACATTGAATATTTCGGCTTTCCCCTTGACAAAATAAGCGAGCCCACG
>JAMOUY010000339.1 GCA_027067895.1 Acidobacteriota bacterium | reverse complement strand
GCTCTGGGATGCGGGGTAAACTGTAAAACCCTTTTCTTCCGGAATAACCCTGCAGACTTGAGTTTCCATGTAAAAGTGTTCCTGAATGGGGGTCGTAATCTCCCCCTCTATTACAAAATCCGCATCTTTAAAGCCTTTTTTGGTGTTTCCCCTTTTTATTTTCAACTCCGGATTGAAAAAGGAGTTGTTTTCAATTGCCTCTTCAATTGTAAGCATTGGTTTTTCCTCTCTGTATTTTACCTTCACCTTTTTTGAGCATGTCAGGGCGCTGAAGTAATCTTTGCACACAACGGCGCACACAGGCTGTCCGAAGTACTCAACCTTTTTTTCGGGAAAAACAGGCTCTCCCTTTTCCATAACCCCTATGTCGTTTTGCCCGGGTATGTCTTTGAATGTGATTATGTCAACAAAGCCGTCGCATTTTTTTGCCTCTTCAAAGTCTATTTCAACAATCTCTCCCTTTGATACCTTTGAAAATACCGGGTAAACGTAAAGCATGCCTTTCGGTTTCGGCATGTCGCTTATAAACCTTGCCTTTCCCGTTGCATGCAGTTTTCCGTCAATGTGATAGGGGATTTTATTCTTCATTTAACACCCCTTCCAAAAGGTTTGCAAAATGCTTTAAAACCTGGTTGTAAACAAGTTTTCTTCTAAACCTTCCGCTTCCCCTTATGTCTGAAATAGGCTTAACTTCATTTGCGCATATACCTGCCATTTCTTCAATGTTTTTCCTGTTAAGCGGTTTTCCTTTCAGGAATTCTTCAGCCTTTTCAATCTTTAAAGGATAGGGCGCCACTCCGCCGAAAGAGATTGAGACATCTTTTACAATACCATCTTTATGAAAAACAATTATGCATGAGTTGACGCTTGCTATGTCAACCTCTTTTCTCTTTGAGGTTTTCAAAAAGGATACTTCCCCTTTAGGTAATTCAAACTCAATTTCCTCAATCAATTCGTCTTTTTTCAGTGCGGTTTTTTTGTAGTCAAAGTAAAACTTCGAAAGGGGTATTTTTCTTTTCCCCTTTTTAGACGCAAGGGTAAGTTTGGCGTCTGCCGCAAGTAAAAACACCGCACTGTCGGCTATGGGGGATGCGTTTGCTATGTTGCCCGCAATTGTGCCCGTGTTTCTAATCTGGTTTGAGCCTATAAATTCAAAAAACTCTTTCACCTTTTTCAAACCTTTTTTGTTTTCGCAAAATTCGGCAAATTCCTTAAAGGTTATGTTGCCCCCTATAACTATTTTCCCGTTATCTTCGGTTAGTTTTTTCAACTCCTTGATTTGCGAAACATCCATAACATTTTCAAAGCAATCTTCCCCCTTGTTTATTCTCACAAGCATGTCCGATGCCCCGTTAAGGATTTTGAAATCTTCCCTTTTTAGCAAATCAAGCGCTTTTTCCAGACTAAAGGGAATGACATATCGTTTAACGGGGGTGTTGGGGAAGGCTAATTCAAAGTCTTCAATGTCTTTGTATTTGAATTCGGCTAATTTATCTTCAACCTTTTTGATGAAATCAGGTCTTTCAAACTCTTTTTTTGAAATATCCGTGCATGCTTCAACAATTGATTTGTATCCCGTGCACCTGCACAGGTTTCCTGCCAATGCTTTT
>JAMOUY010000338.1 GCA_027067895.1 Acidobacteriota bacterium | reverse complement strand
TTTGAAAACGTCGGATTCTTCAATTTTCTGACTCAATTCAATTTCTCTTTCAATTGTTTCCCTTTCAAACAATCCCTTTTGGTCCATGAAGTTATAGACAATTTTGATAATGCTTAAAAGGTGGGGCCATTTTCTCTTAACCCCTACGGTAATGTATTGCAATTCCAACTCGGAGCAGGTTTTCAATTCGTCAACAATCTGCTCAATTGTTTTGTCCCTTTCGGAGATATTTCTTTTAAGTTTGGACAATTTTTCAAAAAGGGTTAAAACATTTTCACTCTTTCTTATTGAAAATTTAACCGCTTCCGGAGTTTGCGGATGCTCTTCTATGATTTTTCTGATATTTTCTTTGAAAAACCATCTGGGAGTATTGAAAATAAAAGTGATAATTTCAGGTTTGTCCGTTTTATTTAAAACTTCTATAAGTTCGTTTTCACCAAGGTATCTGTTTGCTATTGCAGTTTCCCAGACTTCTCTGTTGTCGTCAAGGGCAAGCATCATAAGTTCTTTTGAGTCTGTTGACGTTTTGGCTTTTAATACCTTTTCTTCAATTGTTTTTTCGTCTATTGAAAGAGATTCTTCTTTCAAAAAGTAATTTACATAAACTTCGTTTACTTTTTTGTTGTAATCTTCGTCGCTTTCTTTGCAACCTTCCTCGTTTAAAGACCTTGTAAGATATTCTTTTAAAAATTCTTTGTCATTTTCTTGAAGAGAATCAATTATCAGTTTTGCTTTTAATAACAATTTTTCTTTTTCCTGCTGGTTTTGGGAAGTCCCTGCCTGCCTAAACAAATCAATTACCGATAAAACTTTTCTAAAATACGTTTTTAGATGTGACGGCACTAACTCGTGGTGGGAAAGCATTTCCTTTATTTCCGGCCTGTTGTACCATTTTTTGCAGGCAATAATAAAGGCTAAAAGGATTGGAGAAGACGTAAACCTTACCACGTTTAAAACAAAGCCTAATTCTTTTTCCGAAAAATCCTGTTTTCTCATTTGATTTAACACTTTTAGATAGGATTGTTCAATCTGAGAAAGGTTTTCCAATAATTCCATCTCACCGTCCAAAAAAAAGGGCAGGTAAGACCTGCCGAATTGCAAGGAGGTATTTCTACCTACATAAATTATTGGCTAAAAAAAGGATAATGTCAAGGATATTGTTAAATGTCGGTTTTGTTACAATACTGTGTATCATTTGATTTTTTTTGTTACGGTACACATAAATTACAGAGTGTTGAGTAATGTTTTTTGGCAATTTTTCAAATAAATATGTTAAGTTTTTTGTATGAAGAAGGGGGAGTTGACCTTAAAGTATATTTTTAAATTCTGGTTTCCCATAGCCCTTACATGGCTTATGATGGCTTTTGAAGGGCCTTATACAACTGCGGTTATTGCAAGGCTTGGCAATGCAAAATATAACCTTGCGGCATACGGAATTGCCTTTTCGTTTGCTTTGATTGTTGAGGCGCCTATTATTATGCTTATGACTGCGTCAACCGCTTTGGTTAAGAATTCTCTAACCTATAAAAAACTCAGAAATTTTACCCTGATTTTGAATTTGTTAATTACGGTTGCCATGCTGATTCTTTTAATCCCTTCGGTTTTTGATTTTATAACGCTTAAACTTATGGGTATTGAGGAAAAACTTGCCAAACTTGTTTACCATGCAACCGTTTTCCTTATTCCTTGGCCTGCGGCAATAGGTTTTAGAAGGTTTTATCAGGGAATTTTAATCGCAAGCAAAAAAACAAAGTATATTGCTTTCGGAACTGTTATGAGAATTTTAACAGTGATTGTTTTTTCCCTTGTTTTGGCGTTTAACACAAATTTGCAGGGCTGTTATATCGGCGCCATATCCCTTTCCCTTGCAGTTGTAATAGAGGCATTTGTAATTTACGCAATGACTTTTGGCACTATTAAGTCAAGGGTATTGCCCTCAAAGTCGGATTTTTCCTTTGATTACGGCTATTTGATAAAATTTTACATTCCCCTTGCCCTTACGTCTTTTATTTCTCTTGGTGTCCAGCCTATTGTCACTTTTTTTGTGGCAAAAAGCAGACTTGCCCTTGATTCCCTTGCGGTGTTGCCTGTTGTCACCTCTTTTATTTTTATTTTCAGAAGTATGGGGCTTTCCTTTCAGGAAGTTGGTATTGCGCTTATGAAGTATGACGACGAGAATTTTACGACGCTTAAAACCTTTGTGGCAATACTCGGAATAGTTGTTTCCTATATTCTTGCGGGAATTATGCTTACGCCGGCAAGGTATTTTTGGTTTAAAAAGGTTGCCGGGCTTTCGGACGACCTTGTGCCCCTTGCGGTGCAGACTGCGTCAATTCTGATTCTTCTTCCCGCTTTGAGCATTCTTATTTCATGGCAAAGAAGCGTGCTTGTTAACGCAAATATGACAAAAAGCATTACATACGGGACAATTGTTGAGTTTGTTTCCATAGTTGTTTTAATCAGTATTTTTATCAAGATGAATTTAATCGGAGCGCATGCCGCCGCATTGTCTTTTATCCTTGCAAGGATTGCGGCAAATATTTACCTTCACACACAGTATAAAAAGGGGATTGGCAACCTTGTGCTTTTAAAAGGCTGACAATCCCCTTTGAATTTTATGCTATTTTTTTAGTAATTCCACAGTAAAACGCCGTAATTTCCGACAGTTATCCATCTTCCGTTTTCTATGTCGGCGGCAACGGGGTAATTTATATCCGCAACAGGCCCTTGGTCGTAAAGCGCGTCTGCCGAATAAGAGTATGTGTAAACCGATATGCTTGTGGCGCATATAAAGTTTCCGTCTTTGTCCATCTTAAATGAAAGATAATCCCCTGAATTCATAACGTCTTTTATCCTTGAATTGTTGTAATACAGCCCGTATGTGCCTACGGCAACCCAGTTTCCGTTGTTGTCAATTCCAACCGCTACCATGTCGTTTTGCCTTGTTACGGGGGAGAAACTGTCGTTATTTACAATGAGGTAATCGTATCCTGCGGCAACTATGTCGCCGTAATAGTTTATGTCTGCCGAATGGTATTCAACAAGTTCTTTAATGTTTTCAACCTTTTTTCTTGTTTTAAGTTTTTTAAAAAGCGGAGTGTAACGGTAATTTACTTTCAATTTGGTTTTTACGTTTGCTTTTGGAATGGAAACAGGAATATTTTTATATTTTGACAAATCGCTTGAAACTTCTTTTTTTCTCAAAACTTTTGCGATTTTAGGATTTTCGCTTGAAGCGGAGCCAATAATTGTTTCCAAACTTCCCGTTGCGATAAAATCGCCGAAAGCATTTATATCAACACCCGGCATGTCGTAATAAACCGAAACAGCGTCGGTTGAATACAGCGTTACGTTTCCGTTTTCATCAACATTTCCGTATAAAACCTGTAAACTTCCCACAACGACAAATTCGTCGTAATCATTTAACGCAACCTTTGTGGGCTCGCCTACGTTTGCCACATAGTCAAGAAATACCGGTTCCTGTTCGCCAACACCTATGAAAACCCCTTGGTCGGAAGAAACAATCCACAAATCGTTGTTGTTGATTTCGGCGGAAAGAAATTTTCCCTGCGGTGTTGAATCAAGTTGGCTCAAATATCCGGTTAAGTCGCCGTAAAAAATGCCTGTGTCAAACAGAGCGATATAATCGCCGTAATCGTTTAGGGAAACAATTTTGTCATACTCTTCCGCACCTGTGTTCAATGATATAATCCTGAAATCATACCTTGACCCGTTTCCGTAGGCTATTCCCTTGCTTCCGCACGCAACCCATTGTCCCTTTGAGTTTATTGACGCGCCTACAAAACTGAATCCGGAGGAGATGTCGCATATAAAATCCTCGTCTCCGCCTATTACCACGCCTCCGTCAACATAAACGTTGTCCGAAGAACAGGACAGGTTAAAAATAAGTAAAAAAACCGCAATTCCTAATAAAATCAAACTTTTTCCCCTCATATTGCCTCCTTATCTTTATTTCTAAAAAACTATTTTGCAATATTTGTTCCAGATATTATACTAAAATTTGAAAAATAATGTTGAGGTGAGAAATGTCACTGTTTGGTTTATTCAAAGAAAAAGATTGCGATTATTTTTTTAAGAAGGGAAATAAAAGTTTTGCGAAAGAAGATTTCTATACCGCATTGGTGAATTTTGAAAAGGCGATTGAAAAAGGTTGCGATGGGGAAACGAGAGAAAAGATAAACGAGAAAATAGAAGTTTGCAAAAAAAACCTTGCGGAAAAAAACCTTGAATTGGCAAAGGCTTACTTTGAGGCGGAGGATTACGACGAAGCGATAGGCTTTGCGGAAACATGTTTGAAATATGCCGAAGACGAAACCGTACGAAAAGAGGCGGAAAAAATTATAGCGGAAATTGAGAAAGGCGAGATTGATTTTGGTGTTGGCAGAAAAAGGGAATATGTTTATGAAGATGTTGAAGACGACGAATACTTTGAGATAATTTCGGGCTCTTATCCGGATTTTATTAGAGAAGACCTTGAAAAAAACGATGAGTTGAAAAAAATCTGTATTGCAATAAACAGAGGCGACATTGAAGAAGCCTCTAAAATTGAAAACTTTGAGAAAAGCCCTGCTGCGGATTACATGAAAGCGCTTTACTATTCGCTAAAAGAGGATTACCAAAAAGCATTTGAATTTTTTAACCCGCTTTTTAAAAACAAGGGGAAAGATTTTTCCGAGGCAATGCTTACCGAATACCTTGAATTGATTAGAAAACTTAACAAAGAGGATGAATTGATTGAGGAAGTTTTGCAAATAGGCGGGGAATATCTTGACGTGGTAAAACTTGCGGCAAGCATTTACCTTGAAAGGGGCAATGTTGAAAAAAGCGAAGAGTTGGTGAATTACGGTTTTGAAATTATGGATAAATTCAATCCCGACGAAGAATTGATTGCAACTGCGGGACTGCTTCATTTTACAAAAAAAGATTTTCAAAAATGCGTTGATTTTCTCGGAAATTTAAAAGAGGTAAACGCAAGAAGGGGATACTTTGTTTTTCCCTCTCACCTTGCGGTGCCTCTTGCAATATCCTATTCCCAAATCAAGAAATATGACGAAGCGTTTGAATTGCTGCTTCACCTTTTAAAAGAGGAAAAGGACCCGGAAGTAATTAAACTTGCAAAACTTGTTGCGGAAAAATCTCAAAGGGAAGATTTGAAAAAACAATTGAAATATTTGGTGAATGAATGAAAAGTTATCCCGATTCAATAAAAAAGGTTATTGAAAATTTGCAGAAGCTTCCCGGAATTGGGGTAAAAACCGCGGAAAGGCTTGCCATGTCTCTTTTGAGGAAAAACAAAAAACAGGCTATTGCCCTTGCAGACAGTATTAAAAATATGGTTGAAAATATAAAATACTGTGCAAAGTGCAGAAATTTTTCGGAAAACGATGTGTGCGAAATTTGTGCTTCCCCGTCAAGGGACAAATCAGTTATCTGCGTGGTTGAAAAACCGGAGGATTTTTTTGCCGTAGAAAGGGCTGGGGAATATCGCGGATTATACTTTGTCCTTCACGGAAGCATATCCCCTATTGAGGGAATTGGCGCCGAAGAACTTGCAATAGATTATCTTGTAAAAAGAGTGAAAGCCGAAGAAATAAAAGAGGTTATTATTGCCACCGACCCCGATGTTTCGGGAGAAGCCACAGCGATTTACATAGCGAAACTCTTGCAGGATTTTGACGTTGTCGTTTCAAGAATTGCCCTTGGAATTCCCGCAGGCGGGCACATAGGCTATGCCGACGAGATAACAATGAGCAGGGCGCTTGAAGGAAGAAGAAGGATAATCCTTGAATAATGCTTTTTTTTCCGTTTATAATTAAATGAAAAGCAATTTTTGTATTAAAAAAAGGAAGAGGTGATTTATGACTATTAAACTTGGAATTAACGGTTTCGGAAGAATCGGTAGGTGTGTTTTCAGGGCAATTTACGCTGATAAAAACTGCGGAATTGAGGTTGTTGCCATTAACGATTTGATGGACCCCTTTACTCTTGCCCATTTGTTAAGGCATGATTCTGTGCACGGAAGGTTTGACGGCACGGTTGAAGCCGAAGAGGACGGCATTGTTGTTAACGGCAAAAAAATCATTGTTACCGCAAATAGAGACTTAAATACGTTAAAATGGGGAGATTTCGGCGTTGACGTTGTGCTTGAATCCACCGGAATTTTCAGAGAAAAAAAATACCTTGAAACCCATTTGTCCCGCGGCGCGAAAAAGGTTGTTTTGTCGGCGCCTGCAAAGGGCGAAGGCGTCCATACGGTTGTTATGGGAGTAAACGAAGAAACTTTAACGCCTGACATAAACATGGTTTCAAACGCATCCTGCACCACAAACTGCCTTGCGCCTGTGGTTAAGGTTATAGACGAAAAC
>JAMOUY010000337.1 GCA_027067895.1 Acidobacteriota bacterium | reverse complement strand
GATTTCTTTTGTCAAAACTAATTCCGAATTTTCCCGGAATTTACATTCCATTCTGGGGAATACTTCTTGCCTTTGTTTTCTCTTCCTTTGTGGGAATAGTATTCGGTGTTTTCCCTGCATACAAGGCTGCGCAGTTAAGTCCCATTGACGCATTAAGACACGAATAAAGGAAAAAGTATATGACAAAAAAAGTTTTGTTTTTTTTGTTTTTTCTTTTTTTAAATTCTGTTTATTCAGAAACTTACAGAGTTAAGTTAAAAAAAATACAGGCTTCTCTCTTTGAAACCGAGAAGGGGAAAAAGTTTTTGCTTAAAAAAGATTATGGAAAAGCAGAGAAAAAATTCACCCTTGCCTTAAAAGATTTTAAAGAAAATTCAATGGCACTTGGGTTTTTAGGCATAATTTACCTTAAAAAAAGGGAATACGGCAAAGCCTCGGATTTTTTCTCTAAATCACTTCAATATTTCCCGACTTATAAAGAAAAATACGGAGATTTTTTAAAAAAACAATTGAAAAAAATTGAAGGAAAAATTTTTGTTTATGAAAAACAAAAGGAATTCTGTCGGATTGACGAGGGTGGAATATGCGATTTTATGTGCAATACTGCGGCAACGGTTGAATTGGCTAAAAGAAGAAAAGAGGATTTGGCTACAATTGATTTGAAAATTGAGAAATTGAGAAAAAGAAAAAAAATAATAGAGTCTCAGTTGTCCATTTTAGGAAATATTAAATTTCCCATTGCTTTCAGAATAGGGTATGCCGAGTCCCTCTTTGCACAAAAAAACTATCTGGCAGCAGCAAAACAGTATGAAACAGCCGCCTTGGATTACAAAAATGTGAAAACATTTTATTCAAAGGCCGCGCTTTGTTTTGTTTTTGCGGGCAATTGCGAAAAAGCAAAATATTTTTTAAAAAATTCCCCTCGGAAAGATTTATCTGTTGAGAAAGAATACATAAATCATTGCGGAAATAAAGAGAAGAGATGATAGCCTCTTAACTTGACTGAAATCCTTTATTCTGTTATATTTTTTCAGTGTTTAAAAAGGGAAGGAGTGCGCAGGTGTCAAAGGATTTAATAAGAAATTTTTCAATTATAGCCCACATAGACCACGGAAAATCAACCCTTGCAGACAGAATTCTTGAAAAAACAAGTGCTGTTGAAAAAAGGGACATGAAAGAGCAGATTCTTGACAATATGGATTTGGAGAGGGAGAGGGGAATAACAATCAAGGCACACGCCGTTACCGTAAAATATAAAGCAAAAGACGGGAAAGAATATACATTCAACCTTATAGATACACCGGGACACGTTGACTTTTCATACGAGGTTTCAAGAAGTTTGAAGGCATGCGAAGGGGCAATTCTTGTTGTTGACGCCTCTCAGGGAGTTGAAGCCCAAACACTTGCAAACGCCTATCTTGCGGTTGACAACGACCTTGAAATCTTCCCTGTTTTGAACAAAATAGACCTTCCCGCAGCAGACCCCGACAGGGTGCTTGAACAGATTGAGTATGTAATTGGCCTTGACACCGAGCACGCTGTTTTGGTTTCCGCAAAGACGGGGGAGGGCGTTGACGAGGTTTTGGAAAAAATTATAGATGTTTTCCCGCCGCCAA
>JAMOUY010000336.1 GCA_027067895.1 Acidobacteriota bacterium | reverse complement strand
AAAAACATATACATTAGAAAAATCCCGATTTCTTCGCTTCCCCTTATGTTTCCGAAAAAGGAAGGGAAGGATGTGGCGAGAATTACCGTTATTGCGGTGGATATGAGAATGTGGGGTATTCCGTTTGAAAGGGTTGCAAGAAACATTGAAACCGATGCGATAATTGTTGCTATTGACACGGTATAGACTATATCAAGGGGATAGATTGCCCCGTTGTCCTCAATTTCCAAATCTTCAAGATAGTCTTTATCTTCAAACTTGAAAAATTTTCTGAAAAATTTGCTTGCGGATATGAAAAACAGCCCGATTATGAGAAAAGCCATAACGACGTTGTCCGCGGCAACCGCGGCGGCAAGGGTGTCTCCCTTGATTTTAAGCAACTCTGAAATTGCCACAAAGTTTATTGTCCCGCCTATGTATGTTGCGGAAAAAAGCCCGAGAGGCTTTAACAAATCCTTTGTGCCGCCTAAAACAAAAAACATTGTGATTGCGCCGATAATTGTCCCTATTCCCCCGAGTATAAAGGCGATTAAAACCTTTCCCGTTTCCTTAAAGATTGAAACAAGGTTTGCCTTGAATAGAAACATTGGAATTGCTATCGGCACAATCCACGAGTAAACAAAGTCGTAAACCCCGCTTTTTTCCGGCACAATGTGAAGGTTGGCAAGCAGTATCATTGTAAACATTCCTATTACAACGCCTGAAACCTGCTTGCCCCACTTTGTCTTTTTTTCAAGAATAAACGCAAGCGCGGTTATTCCGATTGTAATTGCGACAATTAAAGGCGTCGGCATATCAGTCTATTTCGCTATGGTTGTGCTCTTCCTCTGCGTTGTCGGAAAGAATTTCCATAAATAGGTCGGATGTTACCAAAGAAGAGATAACAATTCCGGTTAAAGCCGCTTTTTCGTCTTTCTGAAAGAATTCTATAAACCTGTCAAGCGCTTTTTCCCATTCCGGGTCGTCAGTTTCAAAATTTTTCTTGATTTCTTCCTTGTTTTTAAATAAATTCTGCAAAATTCCGTATGCGGTATCAACCACGTATTCTCCCAATTCTTCAAGCGTTAATTCTTTTTTTTCTTCGTTCATTTCTTCTCCTTTTTAAATTTTTATAAGTTTATTCTAAGGTATTTAATTTTTTTGCACAACAAAAAGTTAGAAAAGCACCCTGAAAAGAAATGCCGCAACCGAGGTTGAAAGGTTTAGTGAGTTTATCTTTCCCCTCATGGGAATTGTTATAACCGTGCTTTTTTTCAAAATATCCCTTGAAATTCCTTCCCCTTCGCTTCCGAAAACAAAGAGGTTTTTGTCGGTTTCAAGTTTAAACTCGGGAAGGGAAACCGCGTTTTCGGTGTTTTCGACTGCATAGAGGGAAAATCCGGATTGCCTTAAATTTTCAATCTCTTCCCCTATGTTTGAAACAAGGCATACAGGCAGATGGCAAACAGCCCCTGCCGATGTTTTGAAAACAGCAGGACTTACCTTTGCCCCGAATTTTTCCCCGATTAAAAGCGCGTCAATCCCTGCACATTCGCAGACCCTTATTGCCGCTCCTAAATTGTGCGGGTCGTTTACCCTGTCAAGGTAAACAAGGTTTAGTTTGTCTTTTCCCTCAACAATTTTTTTCAAATCGGCGTATTCAAAGGATTTGATTTTTGCTATTACTCCCTGATGTTCGTTTGTTTTTGCAAGTTTTGTCAAAAAGTTTTTGTCTTTTTTGAAAACAGGGACTCCCTTTGCCTCAAATCCAAGTTTTTTTCTTGAAAAGTAAATAAACTCAACGTTTTTTCTGTCTTTTTTAACGCATTCTTTAACCGCGTTTACGCCGTAAATTATCATTTTTCAAAGTGCTCTAAAAAGAGTTTTACCCTTTTTTCAATAGGGATAAGGTTTTCTATGTCTTTTCCCTCAATTAAACTTTCGGTTAAAACGTCAATTTCGGGGCCTGAGTTTTTTCCCGAAACAACAATTCTTAAAGGATGGAAGAGGTATTTGCCCTTAAATCCCTCTTTTTTAACTTCGTTAACCGTTTGCCAAAGGCTTTCTGTGTTGATTTCGTCCAGTTCGGAGAGTTTTTTCGCTATTAAAACGGCTGATTCAAACTGCTTTCTGTCGCTTTCAAACAGTTCAAGAATATCCTTTTCTTCCCACGGTTTGTATTCAAAGAGAAAGGCAATCTGGTCGGGTATTTCCTTTAAGGTGTTAAGCCCTTTCTTTACCATGTTTACAACTTTGAGCATCCATTCTTTTTTGTTTTTGTAAGCGTTTTTCAAAAAAGGGAATTTTTCGCAGACAAACTCTTCCGAAAGTTTCAGATAATCGCTGTCGGAAAGTTTTTTAATGTGAAGGGAATTTATCCATTTCAATTTGTCAATGTCAAAGACTGCCGGGGATTTGGACACTCTTTTAAGGGAAAATTTTTCTATTAACTCTTTTAGAGTGAATTCTTCCCTGTCCGTGCCGTCATTCCAGCCTAAAAGCGCAAGGTAATTTGTCATTGCTTCCGGCAGAAATCCCTCTTTTTTAAATTGGGATACGCTTGTTGCCCCGTGCCTTTTGGACAGTTTGCTTCTGTCTTTCCCTAAAATTAAAGAAACATGGGCGAATTTCGGCGCCTTCCAGTCCAATGCTTCGTAAAGCATAAGTTGCCTCAAAGTATTTGGCAGATGCTCTTCCGCCCTGATAACATGGGAAATTTTCATAAGGTAATCGTCTATAACCACGCAGAAGTTGTAAACAGGCATTCCGTTTGAACGAAGAATAACAAAGTCTCCCAAAACCCCGCTTTTCCATTCTACCTTGCCCCTTACAACATCGTATAAAACATAGTCTTTATCTGGCACTTTAAATCTGATTGTATAGGGAATTCCGGCATCCATTTTTTCCTTTATTTCCTCTTCGCTCAACCTTCTGCATCTTCCGTCGTAATGGGGCGGCCTTTTTTCCTCTTCCGCCTTCTTCCTCATTTCTTCCAATTCTTCGTCGGTGCAGAAACACTTGTATGCCTTTCCCTCTTCAAGCAGTTTGTATGCGTATTTTTTGTAAATGTCAAGCCTTTCGCTCTGCCTGTAAGGCCCGTATTCTCCGCCTTTGTCGGGGCCTTCGTCCCAGTCAAGGTTTAGCCATTTTAAGTCGCTTAAAACCATTTCTTCCGATTCTTTTGTTGACCTTTCAAGGTCTGTATCCTCAACCCTTAAAATAAACTTTCCGCCTGTTTTTCTTGCGTAAAGAAAATTGAAAAGCGCAGTCCTTGCGCCTCCGACATGAAGGTGTCCCGTAGGGCTTGGGGCAAATCTTACTCTTACCGTGTTATCCATACAAACTCCTTGTTTTCTTTTGTCTTAAAGATTTTAGCATTTTAACTCTTTTTATACAAAAAAAGGCGGGATTTACCCGCCGTTCTGTTTTTGCTTTTTTTAAACTTTATGCGTTTGAAGACGCTTTGTTAATAAGTTTTGTGAGTTTGGAAACGTATCTTGCAGCTGCATTTTTGTGGATAATTCCCTTGTCCGCTTTTCTCTGAATAAGGGATACCGCTTCGGGAAGGAAGTTTTTAGCCTCTTCCACTTTGTTTTCCTCAACCCATCTTCTGATTTTTTTCATGGCAGTCCTTATCTGAGATTTTGCCATTCTATTTCTCATTCTTCTTTTTACTGCCTGTCTGGCTCTTTTTGCTGCCGATTTAATGTTTGCCATTAAAACCTCCACATAATTTATCTGTCAGATTGAAAGTTTATTTTATTTTCCGTAAATTGTCAACTTTTTTAATGGGAAAAATTCCTCTTTTCTGATAAATTTATACTAATGGAGGAATGATGGATAAGGTTTTGGTTATTGTTGGGCCTACTTCAACCGGAAAATCGTTTGTTGCGGTAAAACTTGCGGAAATGCTTGGCGGCGAAATCGTTAATGCGGATTCCATGCAGGTTTACAAAGGAATGGATATAGGGACGGCAAAGCCTTCAAAGGAAGAGTTTGAAAAAGTCCCCCATCATTTGTTTGATATTTGCGATTTAACCGAAAGGTTTTCGGCGGGAGAGTATGCAAAAAAGGCTTCTGCAACGATAAAATCAATTTTGAAAAAAGGAAAACTTCCCGTAGTTGTCGGGGGAACCGGACTTTATACCCACGCGCTTATTTTCGGTTTTTTTGAAGAGGACAATATAGACAGGACTGTTGAGGATTCTTTGAAAAAAACTCTGCGTATTATGGGGACTGAGTATCTGTATTCTTTTCTGAAAAAGGTTGACAGAGAATTTGCGGAAAGGATAAATCCGTCAGATACCCAAAGAATTTTAAGGGGGCTGACTTTTTTTCTTTCAACAGGCAAGCCTTTGTCTTCCATGTGGGACAAAACAAAGCCTTTGCTTGACAATGTTGAATTTATTGTAATTGGTTTAAAATCGGACAGGCAACTGCTTTACGAGGCTATTAACGACAGGGTTGACAAGATGATTAAAGCCGGGCTTCTTGAAGAAGTTAAGAAACTTTATTCTGAGTATGAAAAAAGGGATTTACATCCGTTTAAGGCGATAGGGTATAGGGAATTGATTTCATATATTGAGGGAGAGACAACTTTGACAAAGGCTATAAGCGAGATTAAGAAAAATACAAGGCGTTTTGCAAAAAGGCAGATGACTTGGTTTAAGAATAAGCCTATAAAATGGTTTGAGGTTGACCCGGTAAATAAAAAAATACCTTTTGAGGAAATTGAAGATTATATTAAAATTATGTTAACGAAGTAAGGGGAGTTATTATGACTGAAAAGGCAATCAACATTCAGGACGATTTTTTAAACAGGGTAAGAAGAGAAAAGTTGCTTATTCATATTTTTCTTGTAAGCGGAAAAAGGCTTATAGGCAAAATCAAATCTTTTGACAAGTTTACTCTTCTTTTGGTTAACAAAGGCGTTGAGCAACTTGTATTTAAACATGCCATACAGACAATTGTAATTGCCGAAAAGGAAGGCGGCCATGAATCAGAAGAATAAAATTGACTTATTGAGAGGGGTTTATATCTTTTCCGAAGTTTCGGAAAAGCATCTTGAAGAAATACTGTCCCATTGCAAGGAAAAAAATGTAAACAAGCACGAGGTTATTGTAAGCGAAAACGAAAAAGGCGATTCAATGTATCTTATTCTTGACGGAGAAGTTAAAGTTAGCCTTGTTGCCGAAGACGGAAAAGAGATTATTCTTTCAACTTTGAGAAAGGGGGATTTTTTCGGAGAGATGAGTCTGCTTGACGGTGAGCCCCGCTCTGCAAACGTTATTGCTTTGACGTCTTCCGATTTGTTGGAACTTTCAAGAAATGATTTTTTGAGCGAAATTCTTTCAAACAAGCACATTGCAGGCGCGGTTTTAAAGGTTTTAAGCAGAAGACTGAGAGAGGCTAACGAAAGAATTTTGGGATTGATGAGCAAAGATGTTTTTGACAGGCTTGCCGAATATTTTCAAAAAGAGGCGAGGATTAAAGGAAGAGAATTGATTGACGGAAGCGTTGTATTTGAGAGGCTGCCTCAAAGTGATATTGCTTCAATTGTGGGAAGTTCAAGGGAGACTGTAACGAGAGCGATTAAGGAAATGGTTGACAGAGGTATGATTATCACTTCCGGCAAGCAGATAATCTTAAAAAAAAATTTTCAACAATTATTGATAGAAAGGCATAAGGAAAGATATGGTTAATTTCAAAGAGTGGGATTTAAAAAGACTTAGAATTCCGATTTCTGTTGAGTATTCGCTTGATACCGAGGTTGAGATTCTTCCTGTCAGTTATTTGGGCCTTTCCGGTATGTTTGTTGAAACTTCGCTGAATTATCCTGTGGGAGTCAATGTTGTTGTTCGTTTTTACATTCCCCAATTTGACAAAGTTGTGGAAGCCGTCGGTGAGGTTGTTGCAAATATAAAGGAAGATATGGACGATAAGAATTGGGGGCTTCCCGGAATTTTGGTTAAATTCAAGGCTATGGAAGATAAAGATAAAGATTATTTAAAAACTTTTCTCTCTGAAATGGCTGTATGAGAATTTATTTTAAAACTGCGTAAACCTTTGTTTTGTCTATCTGTTTTTCTTGTTTATCGGATTTCCAAAACTTAAACAAAGATGCTATTTTTTTCCTAAACGGCTTTTTTTCTATTTTGTCTTTGTAGTAATCTTTCGGGTATTTTGTTATTAAGACAACCTGATAGCAGAGGTATCCTTTACCTTTTTTGATTTTTTTAATCGGCCTGTTGAAAATGTAAAAATCCGACAGCAGTTTGATTTTATGTTCGCCGTCTTGCAGATTGTGTATGTAAAGCCTTTTTCCTTTTTTATTTATTATCGGCACTTTTTCGCCGTCAATTATTAAAGTGAACGGATATTTTATTTTTTTGTTGAAAAGAAAAATGAAGGT
>JAMOUY010000335.1 GCA_027067895.1 Acidobacteriota bacterium | reverse complement strand
ATAGACAACTGGGTTAACTCTTTTTGCTGGGACAGAGACTCTAAAACCTTGTTTTTCACCGTGCTGGAAAAAGGATACACGCCAATTTACTCGGTAAATATTGAAAGCGGAAAGATTGAAAAACTTGTTGACAAAGTTTATATCAGGGAATTTGCGGTTGAAAACGGAATGGCTTTTGCCCTTATCTCTTCCGTTGGAAAGCCTTACGAGTTATACGCAATCAGCCTTGAAAACAAAAACAAAAAAAGGCTTACATTTTTCAACAAAAAGATTGAGGATACAACCGACATAAGGCCTGCCGAGCAGGTTTGGGTTAAAGGCGCGGACGGGGCAAAAATACACCTCTTTGTTGTTAAGCCTCACAACTTTGACCCGAACAAAAAATATCCGTTAATTTTAAACATTCACGGCGGTCCCCAATACATGTGGGCGGACTCTTTCAGGGGAGACTGGCAGATTTATCCCGCGCAGGGCTATGTTGTTGCCTTCCCCAATCCACACGGCTCAACGGGATACGGACAGGAATTTACCAAAGCCATATCAAGGGATTACACCGGCAAGGTTATGGAAGACATAGAGAATGTCATTCAATACCTTAAAAATCTTCCCTATGTTGACAAAGACAGAATGGGCGCAATGGGTTGGAGTTGGGGCGGATACGCAATGATGTGGCTTGAAGGCCATAACAAGCACTTTAAATGCCTTGTGGCAATGATGGGGCTTTACGATTTGCCCTCGTGGTACGGCGCAACCGAGGAATTGTGGTTTCCAAACTATGACTGCGGCGGCGCACCTTGGGAAAAACCGGATTATTACAAAAAAACTTCCCCTTCAAGTTATGTCAAAAATTTCAAAACCCCGTGCCTTGTAATTACGGGAGAAAAGGATTACAGGGTGCCATACACTCAAAGCATTCAGTTTTTTACCGCTTTGCAGAAAATGGGAGTGCCTTCGGAAATTATAATCTTCAAAAACGACGGACACTGGCCTGACCCTGTTAAATCAATGCCTCTTTATTACAACGCCCATCTTGAATGGTTTAACAAATACTTGAAAGGCGGGAAAGCGCCGTATAAGTCGGTTGACATGATAAGAGGCTTGGCTTATTAGGAAAGATAAAAAACATTATCCCCCCGTAAAATGGGGGGATTTTTTATTTTGGGAAAAGTTTTCAATCCTTGTACATGGTTTTAACAAATCCAACCGCTGTTGTTTTAATCGGTTGAGACAAAGCCTTTTTTGTTCAAAATCGTTTTAATATGTCGCAATATTTTCATCGTCAAAACTAACAGGGGGCGAATAAACGGTTATTTTTTGGTCTATGTATTTTTGAATATTTCCCCCTGCCTGAAAACATCTGCCCAAGAATTCTTGAAAGTATTGGTTTGCTATATCTGCGTTGTAAATTATTACCACATTCTCATCGTTAGTTTCGTCTCCGTTTGCACTCCAATTTAAAGACCCTGTAATTACAACGGGGTTGCTGTCTGTGTTTGCGTCCAAAATCATGTATTTGTGGTGCAACATTTTATCTTCGTTGTCTTTATAAACGGGAGCTGGATTTGCCCATCTCGTATTGGGATTGCTATCACTTGTTTTTGATGCAGTCTTTCCCGTC
>JAMOUY010000334.1 GCA_027067895.1 Acidobacteriota bacterium | reverse complement strand
TTTTTTATCCGGAAAAGTTACTGTCAAAACAATAATAGCCGTGTCCTCAACCGATACAACGTCAAAACATTCGGTAAACCTGTCAAAATCCATATCAAACTTTTTCTCAATATCAAGTTTTTTGTATGCGTAATAGTAAACCGAATCGTTGTTGACAAAATTCAAATAAGTGTCAATATCAAGTTTTTTCCCTTCAAGGTTTCTTCTAATCATTTTTGATTCAAGCACCATAAACTTAACGTTTGTCTCATAGTAAGACGGAAAAACAAACTTTGCCAAAATTCCCACAATAATTCCGGCAATCAAAATAAGCAAAACCGTTTTTTTCTTCTCAATAAGAATTGAAACAAACTCTTTTATCTCCATTCCCTCACCTCGCTTTTTATCTCTGAAATAATTTTATTTTCAAGAAAAAGACAGACCTTCACCTCGTCGCCGGGCAAAACTTGCCCAACTCCGGCAGGTGTGCCCGTAAAAACAATATCCCCTTTTTTCAACGGGACAATTTTGTTTAAATAATCAAACAAAAAATCTATTTTAAAAATGGTGTCTTTGTAAAACCCGTGCTGTTTTTCCTCTCCGTTTACAAAGGTTTTGATTGAAAGCAAATCAAGTTTGTCTTTGGAAATTTCAACAAAATCTGTATTTAAAACCGTTGAGCCTTTAAAACACTTTGCCTCAAACCAAGGCCAGCCCTTTGCCTTAATATCCGATTGAATATCCCTTGCAGTGTAATCAATTCCGCAGGAAACAAAGTATCCTTCTTCACCGTATTGAAAAACCATCTCTCCCTCAAAATGAACCTCATTGCTGTATTCGGGCAAATAAACCGCATTGTCTTTTGAAAAAGTGGACAAAGGTTTGCAGAAAATAAGGGGCTTTTCGGGAATTTTGTTGTTCAATTCCTTTGCGTGGTCTATATAATTTCTTCCGACAAAGTACATATTTTCCATACTTTCCCCCTTGTTTTACCAATTTAATATTACAGGAACAAAAGTTTACGGACAAGAGTTTTTAAACAAAGGCAAATGAGTATATGTCAAGAAGATTGTTTCCGGTGTATCCCGTTTTAATCAACGCGCCGTATTTTTCAAAGAAAGAGGCCGAATCGCTTTCGGCAAGGTATGAGTCAATTGAGGAAAGGCTTTCGTTTTTCAAAATATTTTTCAAGGTTTCCCTGCTTACAAAAACCCCGGCAGCATTGCTGTTTCCGTCCATACCGTCGGTTGTGGCAAAGAGAATTTCAACAGACGGGAAAATATTTTTTTCAACAAATTTTCTTAAAAACCTCAAACAAAATTCAAGCGTCCTTCCGCCTTTTCCCATTCCCTTAACCTTTACAACAACCTCTCCCCCGCCGACAAAAGCCTTGTATTTTCCGTTTTTTTCCGTTTCTTTAAAAAGAGAAAAAAGTTTTTCAGCCTCAACTTCCGCCAAATCCTTAAACTCAAAATCGGGAATAAAGCATTCAAATCCTTTTTTTTCAAGCATTGCTTTAAAAACAGACACGACATACGAGTTATCTGCAATTATTCTGTGGGGAATTGAGTCTCTTTTAAAGGAAAATTTAGTTTTTTTAAGCAGAGATATTTTTCCCCGACTTAAACACTTGTCAAGC
>JAMOUY010000333.1 GCA_027067895.1 Acidobacteriota bacterium | reverse complement strand
TAAAAATAAGGTTTTTTCTGATAAAAGATAAGTGTGTTTTTGAAAAAAGTAAGGGGAGGAGATTGTGAGCATACCGATAGATAGAAAACTTTTTGAAAAAAGATTGAAAGAGAGTTCAATAAACAGTCTTGCAACCGCATCAATAAGGGAGATTAAAAAACTTGCGGACACCCTTGAAAAGGATACCGGGGAAAAGTTTATAAGAATGGAAATGGGTATTCCCGGGCTTCCGCCTCTCAAAGAGGGTGTTGACGCCCAGATTGAGGCTTTAAAAAAAGGGGTTGCCGCAATTTATCCCGATATTCAGGGTGTGCCAGAATTGAAGAACGAGATTTCAAGGTTTGTAAAACTGTTTCTGGACATAGACGTTAAGCCGGAGCATTGCGTCCCGACCGTCGGTTCAATGATGGGCGCATTTGTGGTATTTATGACAATAAACAGAATGTGGGCGGACAGGGAAGGCACTTTGTTTATTGACCCCGGTTTTCCCGTCCAGAAGCAACAGTGCAAGGTGCTGGGGCACGACTATATGAGTTTTGACGTTTACAATTACAGGGGCAAAAAACTTGAAGCAAAGTTAAGGGAGTTTCTCGATACCGGAAAGGTTTCGTCAATTCTCTATTCCAATCCCAACAATCCCACATGGATTACCTTTACCGAAGAGGAGTTGGAGATTATAGGCAAACTTGCAAACGAATATGACGTAATTGTAATTGAGGATTTGGCTTACTTTGGAATGGATTTCAGAAAGGATTACTCAAAGCCGGGCGAGCCCCCGTATCAGCCCACTGTGGCAAAGTATACCGACAACTATGTGCTTTTGATTTCGTCCTCCAAATTCTTTTCCTATGCAGGGGAGAGAATTGCCATTATTGTTGTTTCGGACGGGGTATGGGACAGAAGGGAAGAGGGATTGTTAAGGTATTACACTTCTGACAGGGTTGGAGACGCTTTGATTTTCGGCGCTGTATATTCCCTTTCATCAGGCACTTCCCATTCGGCACAGTATGCGCTTGCTGCTATGCTTAAAGCGGCAAACGACGGAAAGGTAAACTTTGTTGAATATGTTAAGCCTTACGGGGAAAAGGCTAAAGTTATGAAAAAATTGTTTACAAAATACGGCTTTAAAATTGTTTATGACAAGGATTTGGACCAACCGATTGCCGACGGGTTTTACTTTACTTTGTCCTATCCGGGAATGGATGCGGACAAACTTCTTGAAGAGTTGCTGTTGCACGGCATAAGCGCAATTTCCCTCGTTATCACTGGAAGCGAAAGAAAAGAGGGAATTAGGGCGTGCACCTCTCTTATTCAAATGGAAGACATGCCCGTCCTTGAAGAGAGACTGAAAATTTTTGCTAAAAATAATCCCGTTTGATTTTTGAGGATTGAAAATAGTTATAAAAACAGAATTCCGAAATCAAGTTAAGGTTTTGCTTTAAAAGCAAAGAAATATTTTATTAACCGATTAAATTTGCAAATTTGTTGTTTTTTTCAATTTTTTAGTCAATGAGGAAATCAAAAATGTTTCCCAAAGTGCTTGAATCTGTTGCATAAAACTCTGTGTATCCGCAATTTTTGCACGAGATTGTTATAAATCTTTTTGTCTGAATATCAAATAATT
>JAMOUY010000332.1 GCA_027067895.1 Acidobacteriota bacterium | reverse complement strand
TTGTTGAGTCTCCCGCAAAATCAAGGACAATTGAAAAATACCTGAAAGGGGAGTTTCACGTTGAAGCCACAATGGGGCATATTGTTGATTTGCCTAAAAAAGATTTTGGAATAGATATTGACAACAACTTTAAGCCGACCTATGTGGTTATTGACGAAAAGAAAAAGGTTGTTTCCAATTTAAAGAGAAAAGCAAAAAATTATTCCGAGATTTACCTTGCGGCAGACCCCGACAGAGAGGGAGAGGCTATATGCTATCACCTGAAAAACCTTCTTGACGATAAAAAGAGAAAAATTTACAGGGTTTTGTTTAACGAAATCACCTTGAAAGGGATAAAAAAAGCGCTTGAAACCCCTTCCGACGTTGACTTGAACAAGTTTAACGCGCAGCAGACAAGAAGGATTGTTGACAGAATTGTCGGATACAAGGTTTCGCCTCTTCTTTGGGAAAAGGTTAAAAGAGGCCTGTCCGCAGGAAGGGTGCAGACTGTTGCTTTGAGGATTATTTGCGAGAGGGAAGAAAAGATTAGGCAGTTTAAAAAGGAAGAGTATTGGAGCATTACGGCAAATCTGCTTAAAGAAGAATCGGTTTTTCCCGCAAAACTTGTTGAGATTGAGGGGAAAAAGGTAAGGGCTGGAAATAAAAAAACTGACATTTCCATTGACACAAAGGCGCTTGCTGACCATATAGTTGAGGAGTTGAAAGAGGGAAACTTCACCGTTTACTCAATTACCAAAAAAGAGAAAAAGAGAAATCCCCTTCCGCCTTTTATTACAAGCAAGTTGCAGCAGGAAGCGGCAAGGGTTTACGATTTTCCGGTTAAGAAAACAATGAGAATTGCCCAAAGGCTTTACGAGGGAGTTGACATAGGGGACGGCCCCGTTGGTTTGATAACCTATATGAGAACGGATTCAACAAGGGTTTCGGCTGAAGCGCTTGAAAGCGTCAGAAACTTTATCTCTGAAAACTTCGGGGAAAAGGAAATTCCCGAAAAACCCAATTTTTTTGCCACAAAGGAAAATGCACAGGACGCTCACGAAGCAATAAGGCCGACATCTGTTTACCGTACCCCCGAATCTCTTGCAAAGTATCTTTCAAGAGACGAACTTGCCCTGTACTCTTTAATTTGGAAAAGATTTGTCGCAAGCCAGATGAAGCCTGCAATTTTTCACGAAACCGAAGCAAAGATAAAAAACGGCAAATACCTTTTTGCCGCAAACGGCACGGTACTCAAAGAAGAGGGTTTCTTAAAGGTTTACAATCCCGGCGTCGGCAAAGACAAGTTTTTACCGCCTCTTGAAGAGGGTGAAAACCTTGATTTAAAAGAGATAGAGGCAAAGCAGAATTTTACAACCCCGCCGCCGAGGTTTACCGAGGCAACCCTTGTTAAAGAGTTGGAAACAAACGGAATAGGCAGGCCTTCAACCTATGCCACAATAATATCCGTTATCCAAAACAGGGCATACGTTTTAATGAAGGAGAAAAAGTTTTATCCCACCGCATTGGGCGAACTTGTAAACAAACTTCTTGTATCGTCTTTCCCGAAAATTTTTGAGATAAATTACACTGCAAATCTTGAAAAGGAACTTGACGGCATTGAAGAGGGTAAACTCAATTACCTTGACG
>JAMOUY010000331.1 GCA_027067895.1 Acidobacteriota bacterium | reverse complement strand
TGTTTATGCTCTGGCATAAGGCATTGTTTGTGCTTGCGGCTTTAACGGTGCTTGTCGGAAACTTCGGCGCACTTGTGCAAAATTCGGTAAAAAGAATGCTTGCTTACTCTTCAATTGCCCATGCAGGATACCTTCTCATGGCGATTGTCGCTTTCTCAATTGAGGGAGTTTCGGCAATTTTGTTTTACCTTGCAGGCTATCTTTTGATAAACATAGGCGCTTTCGGAAGTTTAACCCTTTTGAAAAACGGGGACAACGAGTATGTTGATTACAACCATTTAAGAGGACTTGGATACAAATATCCGCTTTTCGGCGTTTTGTTAAGCGTTTTTATGTTTTCCTTGGCGGGAATTCCCGCGACAATCGGATTTATGGGCAAATTTTACGTTTTTAAATCTCTCATTGTTAAGCAGGAATACGTGCTTGCGCTTATAGGTATTTTAGGCTCGCTTGTTTCGGTTTACTATTATTTGAGAGTTGTTGTAATGATGTATATGAAAGAAAATCCGGAAGAAATGAATTTCAAATTCGGATTTCTGACAATCGCTCTTTTGATTTTGTGCGCGGTAGGGGTGATTTTTTTCGGATTATTCCCGGAAGGTATTAACAAACTTGCTTATATGGCAGCAAAGGTGCTTGTATGAATGATAAAGAGATAAAAAAATACTGCTCGTGCGTCTCCGAGGTTGTTGCCCGGAGACTCACCCTTTATTTAAGATGTTTTATACAGTTGAAGGAAGAAGGGTATGAGTTTGTTTCCTCAAAGGAATTGGCCGAGAGATTTAACCTGAATTCGGACCTTATCAGAAAGGATTTTTCCTATTTCGGCACTTTCGGTAAAAGGGGAGTGGGATACAACGTTGACGAGATTATTGAAAAAATCAAAATGATTTTAGGCTTGCAGAGGGTTTACAATGTTGCAATAGCAGGCGCGGGAAATCTTGGAAAGGCGCTTGCTCAGTATCCCAAGTTTAACGAAGGGTCGTTTAAAATTGTTGCAATGTTTGACAGCAATGCAAGAAAGGTGGGAAGAACTTTCGGCGACAATAAAATTCCCATTTTTCATATTAAAGAGTTGCCGGATAAAATAAAGGAATTGAAGGTGGACATGGGGATAATTGCCGTTCCCGCAAGGGCGGCTCAGCAGGTTGCCGATTCTTTTGTCAATGCCGGTGTTAAAGGATTGATGAATTTTGCCCCTGCAAGAATTTCCGTTCCCAACAATGTAAAAACGGTTTGCGCAGATTTTAGGGCATTGCTTGAAATGCTTGCGTATTACGTTTCCAATTTAAAAAACGATGAATGAAAGATTTTTTTGACAAAGAAGGCAAACTTTCAAGATTAATTGAAAACTATTCGGTAAGAGAGTATCAGGCCGTAATGGCCGAAAAGATTGCCCAAACCATAGAAGAGGGGGATACCCTTGTTGTGGAAGCCCCTACGGGTATAGGTAAAACCTTTGCCTATCTTCTGCCTGTTTTCCATCTGAAAAAAAAGGCTATTATTTCAACCGCGACAATTGTTTTGCAGCATCAGTTGTTTGAGAAGGATATTCCCCTTTTGTGTGAGTTGTTTGACAGAAATACAAAAGTTGAAATTTTAAAGGGAAGGCAGAATTATATTTGTTTGCAGAGATATTTTAATGAAAAAAACAGGGATAATCCCCAAAGCGAAAGGGAAATTTACCGTATTGTCGGCGAATGGCTTAGATATACCGATACCGGGGATTTTGCCGAAATTGAGGGTATTTCGGTTTCGGATTACTCAATCAGAAAGATAAACGCAGACAAGAATTTTTGCACAGGCAAAAAGTGTCCTCACTTTAAAGAATGCTTTTTTTACAAAGCAAGAAAAAGATGCGAAAGTGCGGACATAATCCTTGTAAATCATCACCTTTTTGTTTCGGATTTGGCAGTCAAGCAGTCCGATTTCGGCAACATTCTTCCACCGGCCGATGTTGTAATTATTGACGAGGCTCATAGATTTGAGTCTATCGCTTCAATGCAGTTTGGCGATACTTTTTCTTTGAAAATGCTTGCGATTTTTTTCAATCAACTTCCGTCTCTTTTAAGGCTGAAATATGCCGGCGATTTTGATTATCTTCTTGATAGAAACAATTGGGAAGGGAAAAATTTTCAATGCGGAAAACTTACTCTATCTCAAATAGAAAATTTTGAAAAACTTAAAACAATTATTGAAAAACTTGTAAATGATTTGGAAGTTTTGGATTCCAAAGAATTTGAGTTAAAGGAAAACATGATTAAAAGAGCGCAGAGATTTGTTTCTTTTGTGAATACTATCGGGGATAAAGATTTTGTGACTTTTTGCAGAATAGAAAACAAGTCTTTTGTTTTTATGCAGATACCTCTTGACGTTTCTGTTAAACTTTCCAATTTGTTTTCTGTTTACTATCCTTGCGCCGTTTTCACTTCCGCAACTTTATCGGTTAACGGCAGCCTTGATTTTTTTAAAAAAAGCATAGGGCTTGATTATGCGGAAGAAACCGTCCTTCCTTCGCTTTTTGATTACAAGAAAAACACCATAATGTTTGTCCCTACAAATATTCCTTATGTAAATGAAGAGGGATTTATAGAAAAATCGGTTGATTTGATAGACGGAATTTTAAAAAAACTCAAAGGCAAAACCTTTATACTCTGCACAAGTTTGAAAAACGTCCAAAAGTTTTCTTCTGCGTTGAAACTTTCGGGAAAATTTAACGTGCTGACACAGGGGGAAGAAAGCAACGCTTCCCTTCTTGAAAGATTTAGGTTGGAAGATAATTCGGTTTTAATAGGAAGTCTTTCATTCTGGGAAGGGGTTGATATAAGGGGAGAGGATTTGTCGTGCGTAATTATTGACAGATTGCCTTTTAACCGTCCCGACGACCCGGTGTTTGAAGAAAAGTCCAAAAGGATAGAGTCTTCCTTTAAAAATTACGCAATTCCCCTTGCCGTGTTGCAGTTGAAACAAGGTTTGGGAAGATTGATAAGAGACGAAAGCGACAGAGGAATTTTTGTTATCCTTGACAAAAGAATCAAAACAAAATGGTATGGAAAGTTTTTTATAAAAAGTTTGTTTAACACTAACATTACCGAAAATATTGAAGATGTTTACCGTTTTATTGACAAAGTGATAAGAAAAGAGTGATAATGTATTAAAATATTGACAGGGGATTTGAGATGATAGAAGAAAAGGATAATGTAACAATACTTCTTGACAACCTTGAAAGAGAGATTAAGAGACTTAGAATTGAATACAACAGGGAACTTGCGCATATGTCGGACGTGAATATTGAATTTGCAGAGCAAAAGGTAAAAGAGTTGATTAAAATGTTGAGAAAAGTAACTTTTAAAAAATATTCTCAGAAATTCAGATTTGAAAATTTACTTGCAAGGTACAATGTTCAAAGAATTAACTATAACAGGTTATTAGACGTGCAGGAAAAGAAATATGAGGAAATGAGGCAGAAAGGCCTTATTACCGTGCCTCTCAGTGAAGCAAAGGGTGAAAATAAGAAATCCTCTTCCGTTGACGAAAAGGTTGTAATAAGGGACATTATTTCCGAAGAGGAAAAGTTAAAAAGAATTTACAATGATTACACGCGGAAATTATCCGAGAGAAATCAAAATGTAAAAGTACCTTACGAGGTTTTTAAGAAAAAGATTTATGACAGGTTTCAGCATGTAAAACAAAAGCATAAGCAGGCGAAACTTCAAGTAAGAATGGTTGAGGAAAACAACAGAGTAAAAATAAAGACAAAGGTGGTGAAGGATGAAGAATAGGTATGTTGTAATCGGCGGGATAGCGGCGGGAATGAGTGCCGCAAGCAGAATTAAAAAGATTGACAAAAGTGCGGAAGTGGTTGTTTTTGAAAAGGGAGAGTTTATTTCTTACGGTGCGTGCAGTATGCCTTACTACATCGCAAATCCCCAAGGAGATTACAAAGATTTGATTGTCCTTTCCGTTGAAGACGCAATAAACAAGAGAGGGATTGACGTTAGGACAAACCACCTTGTTTTGGGTATTTCGGTTAACGAGAAAAGGGTTTTTTACAAAGAATTGACAAGCGGGAAGGGAAAAAGCATAGACTATGACAGGCTTGTTATTGCTACGGGGGCTTCCCCAATCAAGCCGCCTATTGCAGGTGTTGACAACGACAACGTATTTTCTTTGAGGACGCTTAACGACGGAATAGCCATAAAAAAGTTTATTGAAGAGAAGAAACCTAAAAAAGCGGTAATTGTAGGGGCGGGCTATATCGGTCTTGAAATGGCGGAAAGCCTTACAAGTCTTGGAATTCAGGTTGTCATTATTGAAATGCTTGAAAAGCCTATGCCTCTTTACAACGAAAGCATTGTTGAAACCATATTGAAAACCCTTGAAGAAAACGGAGTGAAAACATACTTTTCTTCAAAGGTTGAAAGAATTGAAGGCAACAAGGTATATTCAACGGCAGGAGAGTTTGACGCAGATATGGTTTTGCTTGCAACAGGGGTTAAGCCCAATGTTTCCCTTGCCAAAGACGCGGGCATTGAGTTGGGTGCAAGGGGGGCGATTGCTGTTGACAGCAAAATGGAAACAAGTGTTTCGGGAATTTACGCAGCGGGAGACTGTGCGGAAAGCATAAACAGAATTACAAACAGAAAGATTTATGTGCCTTTGGGCACTGTTGCAAATAAACACGGAAGAATTGCCGGATTAAATGCGGCAAGGGAATTGGCACGGTTTCCCGGCGCAATAATGAGTGCCGAATTCAAACTCTTTGACAAAGAGGTTGCAAGGTGCGGGCTTACATTAAAAGAGGCTATTGACGACGGTTTTGACCCTGTTGAAATAGTGATAACCGCTTCTTCCGCCGCGCACGGAGTAAAAGAAAGGTATCCCATTCAAGTGGCAATGATTGGGGATAGAAAAAGCGGAAAACTTTTGGGTTGTCAGATGATAGGAAAAAAAGGCGTGGCACACAGAATAAACATTGTGGCAACGGCAATATTTAACGGAAACACGGCAAAAGAGTTTTCCATGTTTGATTTGGCCTATGCGCCGCCCTTTTCCCCGGTTTGGGACCCGGTTTTAATTGCGGCCAATGTTTTAAAAGGTAAATTGAAGTAGTTAACTTTTGATAAACATTGACAGTTATTGCTTATTTTGATATGTTTTTTCTGTAAGGAATTAAATATTCAGGAGGAAAAATGAAAAAAATACTTGTGCTTTTGCTTTCCATCGGTGTGTTGACTGCGGTAATGTTTTCCACTGCCTGCAAAAAGGACAATGTTGTCAGAATTGGAGCAATTGTTCCCCTTTCAGGCGTGCTTGCACCAATAGGCAAAGATATTCAGTGCGCTATTGAAATAGCCAAAATGCATATCAATGCCGAAGGCGGAGTTAAAGGGAAAAAGGTTGAGGTTTATTATGAAGATTCAATGGGGCTTCCCGAAAAGGGAAAAGAGGCTTATGAAAAACTTGTAAAAGAAAAACACGTAAGCGTGATTGTAGGTCCTTGTTCAAGTGAAGTTGCTTTGGCGGTTGCGCCTCTTGCTGAAAAGTATAAAGTTCCCTTTGTTTCTCCCACCGCTTCAACACCAAAACTTACAACAAAGGGAAACGATTACACATTCAGAGTTTATCCTTCCGATACAATTGAGGCAAAAAAACTTGCCGACGTAATGTTTAACAAAATGCTTATCAGGTCTATTGTTGTTGTTGCAGTTAAAAACGAATACGGATACGGTGTTTCAAACGAAATTTTGAGAATTGCGAGAAACACCGCCGATATGGACGTAAAAGACGTTATCAGGTATTCGCCAGACGCTATTTACGACGATTTTGTTAAAATTGCGAAAAAAATTAAGGAACTGAACCCCGAAGCGATTGTAATGTGCAGTTATCCCGACGATGCAAAAATGCTTCTCAAAGCATTGGCGGAAGAAAAGGTTGATGCATTTAAGTTTGCTTCCTCTTCAATAGGAAGGCCTGATTTTATTAAAAGTCTCGGTGATATTGCGGTTGGCCTTGTTTACGCAAAGGCTCAGTTTGACCCGAAAAGCACAAGAGATGATATAAAAAGGTTTGTTAAAGATTTTATTGACAGATGCGGAAAAGAGCCCGATGTTTATGCTGCGCACGGTTATGACGCATTAAAGGTTGCCGCTTACGCAAACGAAAAATCCCCGAGGTCTGACGATGTTTTGAGAAGATTGCAGCAGACAAAGGGATATAAAGGCGTTGGCGGAGATATTACCTTTGACAGATTCGGCGATGTTGTAAAATTCCCGAAAATCTTTGTTGTAAGAAAAGACGAAAACGGAAATATTTACTGCACAAAGATTACGGACGAAGATATAAACAAGGTTAAAGACGCAATTTTAAACAAAAAGTAAGATTTGCAGTATACTGAAAAAGCCCCTGAATTTCAGGGGCTTTTTTTT
>JAMOUY010000330.1 GCA_027067895.1 Acidobacteriota bacterium | reverse complement strand
CTAAACAAGTTGTTGAGGAATTGCTGAAAAACAATGCATACATTTTGAAAGACGATGAAATTTACAAAGTGGCTTCCGTTGTTGTAACGGAAAAATTCAGCGTAAATCCGAAAATAGTGGGTAAATCCCCTGTTTATATCGCAAACCTTGCCGGTATAAAGGTGCCTGACAACACCTCTGTGTTGGTTGCGCCCCTTGACGGTGTGGGAAAGGCTTATCCTCTTTCAATTGAGAAACTTTCCCCCGTGCTTGCCCTTTACGTTGAGGACGGCTGGGAGAAGGCCTGCGAAAGGTGTGTTCAACTGCTTCGTTTCGGCGGATTGGGACACTCTCTCGGTATTCACACCAGAAACAAAGAGGTTTTAAAGCAGTTTGCTTTGAAAAAACCCGCTTCAAGGATAATTGTAAACTCTCCCACAACACACGGCGCAGTCGGGTATTCCACAAGTTTGATGCCTTCAATGACTCTGGGCTGCGGCACTCTCGGAAACAACATCACAAGCGAAAATATTACCGCAAAGCACATGATAAACGTGAAAAGAGTGGCTTTTGAAACAAACCCGGTGAATAAGGGAAGGTTTTCGCCTTACGATTTTTACTTCGGGAATTCGGATAAATCTTCAATTGAGAGCATAATTGAGAAAAAGTTGGGAAATATTGCACCGCCTTCTTCGGATAACACAAAGGTTTACGATTTTGTATGCGAAGAAGACGTAAAGGCGGCAATAAAGGAAAACAGAAAAATTTTGATTAACGATAAAACCCTGATTACCCCTCTTGCCCTTGATGAGGGGAAGAAACACAATATTTTTGAGAAGGTATAACTATGGACAGAGAAGCGTTTGTTTACAAGATTACCGAAATTGTTTTTAAACATTTCGGGGAATACGGCTCGGACAAGGTAAAGCAATGCGTAAGGGAACTTTTAAAAACCGTTGAGCCTCAGGCGGAGGCAATTGCCGAAAGGGAAGATAAAAATACCGCAATAATCACTGTTTTCGGTGAAAGCAAACCGGGAATAGTTGCGGGAATTACAGGCGTTCTTGCCGAAAACAACGTTGACATAACCGACATTACCCAAACATTGCTTGGAAAAAACTTTGCGATGATAATTATTGTTGACCTTTCAACATCCTCGCTGAGTTTTACCGAATTGAAAGAAAAACTTGCAAAAAAAGGCGACGAATTGGGCGTTGCGGTTTTTTCACAGCATCAGGAACTTTTTAAATCCATGCACAGGATATAGGTATGCTCGGAAGTTTCAGCACAAAAGAGATTCTTGAAACAATCAAGATGATTCAGATGGAGCATCTTGACATTAGAACGACCACCATGGGGATTTCCCTGTTTGACTGTATAACCTCTGACATTAACACAACCTGCGATAAAATTTACGACAAAATAATGAGGTATGCGGGCAACCTTGTCAAGACGGTTAATCAGATTGAAGAAGAGTTTGGAATTACGGTTGCCAACAAAAGGCTTTCCGTCACTCCTGTTTCTTTAACCGGAGGAGTTTCGGTAAACAGGGACGGTTTTGTAAAAATAGCAAAAACCCTTGATAAGGCCTGCAACGAAATAGGAATTGATTTCTTAGGCGGCTATTCGGCGCTTGTTCAAAAGGGGACGACAAATGTT
>JAMOUY010000329.1 GCA_027067895.1 Acidobacteriota bacterium | reverse complement strand
CTATAAATCTGTTGAAGTTATAAGGGAATTGCAAAAAAGGGGATACAAAAACATTGAAACGGTGTTGACAAAAAACACCGTTAATTTTTTGTCCTCGAATCTTTTTGAGGCAATAACCGGCAGAAAGCCCTATGTTGACGTTTTTGAAGAGGGAAGGCTTCTTTCCCACATAAAATCCGTTGAGGATAAAAAGGTATTCGCCATTCTCCCCGCAACGGCAAACATTATAGGCAAACTTGCAAACGGTATTGCCGACGACTTTCTTTCAACCTGCTATCTTGCTTTTAAGGAAAAAACCCTGATTTTTCCTTCAATGAATTCAAACATGTACGGCCATCCCGCCGTCCGGAGAAATCTTGAAAAACTAAAAAAAGACGGATGCTTTGTTGTTGAGCCCGATGCCGGCTATCTTGCGTGCGGATACGAGGGAAAGGGCAGGCTTCCGGATATAGAAACCGTTGCCGATTACATTGAACTTTACGCAAACAAAAGAGAGAGTTTGAAAGGGAAAAAGGTTTTAATTACTTCCGGCGGCACGGTTGAGCCTATTGATTCGGTCAGGGTTATAACAAACCGTTCAAGCGGGGCGATGGGCAGGGAGTTGGCGCGATTCTTCTCCTTTGCAGGCGCGGATGTTGTCGTTATAACCGGAAACCATACCGTGCGCTATCCCGACTATGCGAAAGTTGTTGAGGTTAAGACTGTTGATGAGATGCACAAAGAGGTTACGGATAGGTATGATGATTGCGATATTGTTGTTATGGCTGCCGCAGTTTCGGATTTTAAGGTTAAAAACTATTCCCCGAAAAAGATAAAAAAGAAGGAGAAACTTGCCCTTGAACTTGAAAAAACAACGGACATTCTTGCCGAATTGGGCAGAAAGAAAAAGGGGCAGGTTCTTGTCGGTTTTGCCGCGGAAACGGACAATGTTTACGAAAACGGTGCTGAAAAACTTAAAAGAAAAAACCTTGACCTTTTGATTGCAAACAAAGTCGGGGAAGAAGAGGGTTTCGGAGAGAGAAAGTTAAAGGGTTTTTTCATTGCCGACAAAGGGATAGGGCGTGAATTTGAAATGTCAAAGGCGGAAGTTGCCGCTTCAATTGTTGATATAATTGAAAAGGCTTTGAAAGATGGACAATGAGATAATTTCCTATCTTAAGTTTTTAAAAGACATAGGCATTGACGAAATACCCAAAGTAAAAATTTCCGTATCCCCGCCAAAAAGAAAACTGACGGTTGAGCAGGAATTTGCGATTATGGAAAAAAAAGTTAAGGAGTGCAAAGCCTGTAAACTTTATGAAAAGAGAAAAAACACCGTTTTCGGCGAGGGGAATCCCCATACCGATTTAATGTTTATCGGAGAGGCGCCGGGGGCTGACGAGGACAGGCAGGGGCGTCCATTTGTGGGAAAGGCCGGGCAGTTGCTTACAAGGATAATAAATGCCATGGGGCTTGAAAGAAGCGATGTTTACATTGGAAACGTAATAAAGTGCCGTCCCCCTTTCAACAGAGACCCGGAGCCCGAGGAGATTGCAGCCTGTTGGCACTTTATTGAAAGGCAGATAGAGTTGATAAAGCCCAAGGTTATTTGCACTTTGGGGAGAATATCCACAAAAACGATTCTAATGACAACCGAGTCAATTTC
>JAMOUY010000328.1 GCA_027067895.1 Acidobacteriota bacterium | reverse complement strand
GGTATGGTTAAAGTATGGCTCAACAATGTGCGAAATTGCGTCAACTGTGCCGTAAACAACCTGTTCTTTCGGAAGGGTAAAGGTAAACTCGGGATTTAAAAAAGAGGCTTTCGGGTAAAGCGCCTCCCCGCCCATGGACAGTTTAAGCCCGCTTTCTTCGTCCGTAATAACCGACCCCATATTCATTTCGGAAGCGGTTGCAGGCAAAGTTAAAACGGTAATGAGAGGCAGGGCTTTTTTCGGCGTTTCTTCGCCAAGGTAAAATTTCCACACGTCAAAATCAACCTTTGCCCCTGCGCATATTGCCTTTGATTCGTCAATCACGCTTCCCCCTCCCGCGGCAATTACAAAATCAACTTTTTCCCTCTTTGCAATCTCAATTCCTTTTCTTGTGTGGCTTAAAACAGGGTTTGGCCTTACCCCTGAAAACTCAACAAAATCAATTCCCGCATTTTTCAGGGAATTTACTATTTTTTGGTAAACTCCGTTTTTCTTAATTGAGCCTTTTCCGTAAACAAGAAGCGCTTTTTTTCCCCACTTTGCACACTCTTTTTCAAAGTATTTCATACACTTTTTGCCGAAGTAAATTTTTACCGGATTGAAAAAAACAAAATCTTTCATACTTCCTCCTACGGTTTTACAGGCTTTTTAACAATGCCTATTCCGTGTTTGCCGTCAATTTTCACCGGCAGAGGCATGGAAAAGTCAAAAATATCAAGAAAACGCGTTTTTTTAGCAGGCTGAAATTCTTTAAAATAATTCCAATCAAGTTTGTGGCTTTTGTTTTTATGGTCAACGTAAAAATACGCCATCTTTGCCGAAAGCATTCTTTGAAAAAAGTGGTTTCCCTTTGAAGGCTCAACTCTGAAACCTTCCATAGTATATTCAACAACAACCTTTGCGTTTGAAATTTCGTTCCACTTTACCGGAATCCCGTTCCACGGGTCGCTTGTGCCAAGCCTTCCCGGGACAATCAAAACATACTCTTCCTTTTTCGCTTTAAACTCCGCGTTTATTTCGGCAATTTCTTCGGCAATCAATTTTGTCTTGTCTCGTTTAAACCTTTCCGGCAAAACAACGACAACGGATTTTAGATTGTCGTAAACCCCGTTTCCCATTGTCTCGTCGGATTTGATAACCGCGTCTTTCAACTCGCTTTTGTCTATAAAGATTACGCCCAAACCTGTCCCCGAAGGCAGAGGTTTGTTTTGAAGAAGGAAAAACTGATGCCGTTCGTTTTTGTTCAAATTTACCGCAAACTCTATCTCGGAAGCCTCGCCTATCGCCTTTGAGGAAAGTTTAAGCAATTCAGAAACAAGTTCGCTGAATGGAAAAAATTTTCCGCTTAAAAATTTGTCAAAGGTTAAAATTCTCCTTGCGCCGTTTACGGGAAAATCGGTAATCCTTCCGTCCTGAGGGACATAGTATCTGCAAACATAGTTTAAAGGCTCGTGTATTTTGAAGTTGTTTATTTTGATTTTTTCAAGCCCCGACAATTCGCCTTTTTTAGCGTCAAACTCTGATTTTTCAAGGTCAAGTGCGTAAAAAACCTTTTGGCTCTGCTTTACGCAGTCTTCGGTGCTCATACACAACGGGTCAACGGTTGGAAATTTAGGCGAAATTCTTTTTATAAATTTGCACTCTTCAAAGATTCT
>JAMOUY010000327.1 GCA_027067895.1 Acidobacteriota bacterium | reverse complement strand
AAAAACGTGGCTTCTGTTAAATTTGTTTCCGAAAATGAAAAAGACGCGGAGACTTCTTCAAAAAAGCAATTTGTCGGAAAGAAAAATGCAAAAGACAAAGCAGAATCTCAACAGACAGAAAAAAAACAAGAAGTTTCTTCTGAAAAAAGCCAAAAGACAAATCAGCCCAAAGACGAGTTTGCCGTTTTTGAAAAAGATATGAAGGAAAAATTAAAACCGACATTTGAGGGAATGTGGAAAACTAATTTCGGTACCCTTGTTTTAAAGGTTAAGGGCAACAAGGTTTACGGAATGTATAAAAACGGAGAGGGCAAGATTACTGGCACGCTTTCCGACGACGGCTATACTTTAACAGGCAGATGGTCTGAGGCACCTGATTACCTTCCGCCAAAGCATGCAGGCAAATTTATCTTTAAACTTTCAAAAAGCGGCGGAAGTTTCAGGGGACTTTGGGGTTTCGGCGATGAAAAGCCCGATTCCGAGTGGATTGGAAGAAGGATAAAGTAAATTTTACTCTTCCCAATCAAGCAGTCTCTTTTCCCCTTCAAGTTTTTTTATATCGGTTATGTCTTGGGTGACCTCTAAAACGCCTTTGTATTCCCCTTTTTCGTTTCTGACGGCAAAATATTGAATTAAAACAAATTTGTCTTTGAATTTTATCCAAAAATCCGCTTTGTCTTTTTTCCCTTTTCTAAAACTTTCAACTATTCTGTTTACCGTGTCTATGCTTTCCGGCGGGTGGCAGTTTTGGACTTTTCTTCCCAAAACCGATTTTGTTCTCGGAAAAATCTTATCCTTCGGCGTTGAGAAAAATTTTACCTCGTTGTTTTCGTCCACGTATGTTATGTCAACAGGCAAATGGTTGAAAATAAGGATAATTTGCTCAGGTGTAAGTGTCCCTGTTTTTAAATTCACTTTTTTCAAGTCTGTGTTTCCGCTTTTTGCTTCGGTGTCTGTTTTTCCGATTTTTTCGGTGTTGACAAACGGCAGACCCATTTCCCTTATTTCTTCAAGAATTGAGTTAATTTCATTTTCTTCGGCAATTTCAAGAAGATAGGGGAAGAGTATTTTGTTTTCTCTGAAAGATATGGCAAACATGTCAAAAAACAGCCTTCCGCTTAAAAGGTTGAATTCCTTCAATGAAAAATCGTTTTCAAGCAATGAGTTGATTTTTTTCAAATTTTCCCTTATATCGTCGTCAAAAGACCACATAATCTGAGTGCATTTAAAATAATCGCTTTTCTTTTCAAGAAGGGGGAATACCGTGTTTTCTTTTACCGTGTAATGAAGGGTAAATTTTGAAAGGTTTGAAAATTTTTCCTTTAACAATTCAAGGCTTTGATTTTCCCCTTTGTTAAGGCGTTTAATTAATGGCTTGATTTCGTTTAGCCTTTTTTCCATCTCGTCGTTGTCTTTTACAAAAAGCCCGATTGGCGAGTTTTCGGAATAGGGCAGGGATTTGTAGTTTTTTAAAGGAAGATAAACTGTGTGAAGTATTTTGTTTACACCCTTTTTTATGTCATCCATGGGATAGCCGTCTTCAACGATTTTATGGAAAACTTCCATAACGTATCTCGGGGTGATTGTTTCAAGGATTTTTTTGTATTTTTCAAACAAATTTCTTCCGTTTTTTCCCTCAATTATGCCCTTGCAGTATTCATAG
>JAMOUY010000326.1 GCA_027067895.1 Acidobacteriota bacterium | reverse complement strand
AAAGGGTGAAGGCGTCCATACGGTTGTTATGGGAGTAAACGAAGAAACTTTAACGCCTGACATAAACATGGTTTCAAACGCATCCTGCACCACAAACTGCCTTGCGCCTGTGGTTAAGGTTATAGACGAAAACTTTAAAGTAAAAAGAGGCTGGCTTACCACGGTGCATTCATACACAAACGACCAGAGAATACTTGACTTGCCACACAAGGATTTAAGAAGGGCGAGGGCTGCCGCAATGAATATAATTCCCACTTCAACAGGCGCGGCAAAGGCTGTCGGGCTTGTGCTTCCTCACCTGAAAGGAAAACTTGACGGCATTGCTGTAAGGGTACCCACCCCAAACGTTTCTCTTGTTGACGTTGTTTTTGACGTGGAAAAAGACACAAACACCGAAGAAGTTAGAAAGGTTTTGAAAGAGGCTGCGGAAGGCAAACTCAAAGGAATTCTTGCTTATTCGGAAGAAGAGTTGGTTTCCATTGATTACAACGGCAGTCAGGCTTCATCAACCGTTGACGCATCCTTCACAAAAGTTATTGACGGAAGCCTTGTAAAAGTGTTGTCTTGGTATGACAATGAAATGGGATATTCCACAAGGGTGAAAGATTTGATTAAATACATGATGAGTTTGTGAGGAAAAAATGGCCAAGGCAACGGTAAAAGACCTTGACGTAAAAGGCAAAAGGGTTTTTATTAGGGTTGATTTTAATGTCCCGGTTGCCAACGGAGTTGTAAGCGACGACAACAGAATTGTAAGCGCCCTTCCCACAATTAACTACGTGTTGAAAAACGGCGGAAGAGTAGTGCTTGCGTCTCACAGGGGAAGGCCGAAAGGCGAGGGATTTGAAGAAAATTACTCAATGAAACCTGTTTTTTTAAGGCTTAAAGCGGAATACGGAGACAAAATTCATTATTCTGAAAAAGTTGTCGGCGAAGATGTCGTAAAAATGAGCAACGAATTAAAAGAAGGCGAATTGTTGCTTATTGAAAATTTAAGGTTTGAAAAAGGGGAGAAAAAAAGCGATATAAACTTTGCAAAAGAGTTGAGAAAACTTTCAGACCTTTACGTAAACGACGCATTCGGCACATGCCACAGAAAGGACGCGTCGGTTTACGTATTGCCCACACTTTACGAAAAACCCGTTGCCGGATTTCTTGTGGAAAAGGAAATTCATTACTTTGAAAACATTTTGGCCAACCCTGAAAAACCCTATGTCGCTATTTTAGGCGGCGCGAAGGTTTCTGACAAAATTCCCGTTATTGAAAACCTTTTAAACAAAGTTGACGCCGTGCTGATAGGCGGTGCTATGGCTTATACCTTTTTGAAGGCAAAGGGAGTTGAGATTGGAAAGTCAATTCTTGAAATGGAGATGGTTGAGTTGGCGGGAAAACTTATGGAGAAAGCACAGCAAAAAGGCATTGATTTTCTTCTTCCCGTTGACCATGTAATTACCGACAAGATAGAGGACGGCAAGGTTGAGATTACGCTGGATGAAAAAATTCCCGAAGGTTTTATGGGTGTTGATATTGGCCCTGAGACAATTGTCAAATTCAAAGAGGTGTTGAAAGGCGCAAAAACCGTTGTTTGGAACGGCCCTATGGGTATTTTTGAGATAGACAGGTTTTCGGCAGGCACAATTGCCATAGCCCACGCAATTGCCGAATGCGGATGTGTTTCGGTTATAGGCGGGGGAGACAGTGCGTCTGCCGTAAAAAAAGCCGGGGTTTTTGACAAAATTTCCCACGTATCAACGGGAGGCGGCGCTTCCCTTGAATACCTTGCGGGGAAAAAACTTCCCGGCATAGAAGTGCTTGCGGAAAGGTAGGTGAAATATGAGAAAACTTTTTATAGCCGGCAACTGGAAAATGAACAAAGGAATAAAGGAGACGGAGGATTTTTTCAACGAATTGTTCAACCTTGTTGCGGATTACGGTAAGGTTGACATAGCAATTGCCCCGCCGTTTACCTCAATTCCCAAAGCGGTTGAGGTTTGCAGGACAAAGAATATTTTAATCGGCGCGCAGAATATGTATTTTGAGGACAGCGGCGCTTTTACGGGAGAAATTTCCCCTAAATTTTTGAAAGAGTTGAATGTTGATTTCGTTATTTTGGGACACAGCGAAAGAAGGCATATTTTCAACGAAAGCAACGAATTGATAAGCAAAAAACTGAAAAAAGCACTTGAAGAAGGCTTAACGCCAATTCTGTGTGTGGGGGAAACATTAAAAGAAAGGGAAGACGAAAAAACCGAGAAAGTTTTAAAAGAACAGGTTGATTCCGCCTTTAACGACATTTCCCCGGACGATGCAAAAAAGGTTATTATTGCCTATGAACCTGTGTGGGCAATAGGCACGGGAAAGACGGCAACCCCTGAAATTGCAAAAGATGCTCATTTTTTTATTCGCAAAAGGATAAAAGAGTTGTATAATTCCATAGTTGCCGACGAGATTAGAATACTTTACGGCGGCAGCGTCAAACCGGGGAATGCCAAAAGCCTTCTTTCGGTTGACGAAATTGACGGGGCTTTAATTGGAGGCGCAAGCCTTAAACCCCAATCCTTCGCGGAAATAATTAAGATTGGTATGGAGGTATAAAGTTGTACACGTTTGTGCTTGTAATTCATGTTATTGTTTCTATCCTTTTGATGGTTGTTATTCTTTTGCAGGACGGTAAAGGCGGAGACGTTGTTTCCGCATTGGGAGGCGGAAGCCAGACTGTTTTCGGAAGCACCGGGGCAACAAGTTTCCTGACAAAGGCAACTGTTGTTTTAACCGTTATTTTTGCCGTAACTTCTCTTTCCCTTGCGGTTTTGAAAACAAGGGAGAGAAAATCTATTTTGCAGTCGGTTAATCCAAAAACATCTGTTGAGCAGACTTTAAACGAAAAGTCAAAAAAGAAAGAAAACGGACTTTCAGCCGAAACCGTAAAAAAAGAAGTGAAAAAGGCCGAGGAAAATCAGTCTTCTCAGGAAGCAAAAAAAGAAGAAAAGAAAGACGATTCAAAGGTTAATGAGCAAAAGGCGGTAAAAGATAACTCTCAGGCAAAGGAAAAAGACACTAACAAAAAAGAGAGTGAAAAACCTAAAAAATAACTTGCAAATGCAACGCGATTAAGATAAAATTCTTATCGCTGATTTTTGATGCGTGCCCAGGTGGTGGAATTGGCAGACACGCCATCTTGAGGGGGTGGTGCTCTGTTGGGCGTGCGGGTTCGAATCCCGCCCTGGGCACCATTTTTTTATCCTTCCTTAAATTTTTCAAAAAGGCAATACAATGCTTAAAAAAATAATTTCAGGCGGACAAACGGGAGTTGACAGAGCGGCACTTGACGCCGCAATTGACTGCAATTTTCCTTACGGAGGCTATATCCCGAGAGGAAGGCTTGCCGAAGACGGTGTTATTGACGAAAAATACTCTTTACTTGTTGAACTGAATTCCGATGATTATTCCGACAGAACAAAGAAAAATATTGAAGATTCTGACGGGACTGTTGTTGTTTATGACGGAATTTGCGGTAAGGGTACTATGTTTACCATTTATTATGCGAAAGAAATGAGAAAACCTCTTCTTATAATTGATTTGTCAAAAACGGATATTTTTTCCGCCGTGAAGGAAATAGAAACTTTTGTAGGTGAAAACCGCATAGAGGTTTTAAACGTGGCAGGCCCCAGAGCGTCAATTGACCCTGAAATTTATAAAAAGGCTTATCCGATAATTAGAACCCTTATTGAAAACCTGCGCTGATTTTTCTTGTATTCCTTTTCTTTCATTGTTTTTTTGAAAAAAAAACGTAATCCTGCTATCATTTTTAAGAACTATTGTTAGGGAAAAAGCGTCAAATGAGGTGTTATGAAGAAACTTGGCGAGATTTTAATTGACAAAGGCAAGGTTGACAAAACGGACATAGACAGGGCTTTAATTTTACAAAAGGAAAGCGGGCAAAAAATAGGGAAAATTCTTTTAAGTTTGGGTTATATAACCGAAAAAGACTTGATTGAATCCCTTGTAGAGCAGACGGGAGTTGAGGCTTATTACGGAGATTCTTTTCCCGATATTGAAGAGGTTGAAAAAATTGAGGATTTGTCATACGAATTTTTGAAAAACAAGGTTATTTTTCCTTTGAAAAAAACAGATTCTGTACTTGAAGTCATTATGGACGACCCGTTTGACTTTGAGACCATAGCCGCACTTGAAACAATGCTCAACCTTGACGTTAAGGCTTATCTTGGCGCCGAGTCTGAGATTCTTGACAATCTTAAAAAACTCTATGAGGAAGAGCAGGCTATTGACGAAGCCAATGTTTTAGGCGAGATAGACGAAGACAACATAGAGCAGTTGAAAGACCTTGCTTCCGAGGCGCCTGTTATTAGGCTTGTTAATCAGATGATTTCAAAGGCTGTTGAGATGAAGGCTTCCGATATTCACGTTGAGCCTTTTGAAAAGGTTTTGAGAATAAGATTCAGGATAGACGGCGTATTGCACGATGTGGAAAAACCGCCGAGAAGCCTTGCGCCGGCTGTTATTTCAAGGATAAAGATTATGTCAAAACTTGACATTGCGGAAAAGAGAGTGCCTCAGGACGGAAGAATAAATTTGAGGGTTTTGGGAAAAGAGATAGACCTTCGTGTATCAACAGTCCCGACTTTGCACGGCGAATCGGTGGTAATGAGAATTCTGGATAAGGGAAGCATAAAACTCTTTGATTTGGGCAAGTTGGGCTTTCCGTCAGATACTTACAAACAGTTTGAAACCTTGATTAAAAAGCCTCACGGTATTATCCTTGTTACCGGACCGACCGGAAGCGGTAAGACGACAACTCTTTACGCGGTTTTAAACAGGCTCAACTCTCCCGAGAAAAAAATCATCACGGTTGAAGACCCTGTTGAATACCAATTGGACGGAGTAAACCAGATTCACGTAAACCAGCAGGTGGGATTAACCTTTGCTTCCGGATTAAGAACCATATTAAGGCAAGACCCCGACATTATACTTGTTGGAGAGATAAGGGATAAGGAGACCGCCGAAATTGCAATTCAGGCGTCTTTGACGGGACACCTTGTGCTTTCAACCTTGCATACAAACGATGCCTGTGGTGCGGTTACAAGGCTTCTTGACATGGGTGTTGAGGATTATCTTATTTCCTCAACTTTAATCGGAGTGCTTGCACAAAGGCTTGTAAGGGTTGTGTGCAAAAATTGCAGGAAAAAGATAAAACTTACAAAAGAGCATATAAGGGATTTTGACATTGACGTTTCAAGGTTTGATAAAATCCCCGAGGTTTACACCGCGGAAGGGTGCAAGGAGTGCAATTTTACGGGGTATGTTGGAAGAATCGCTATTTTTGAATTGTTTATGATTGACGAAAATGTCAGAAGAATGGTGCTTGAAAAACCCGATACCCCGAAACTGAAATCCTATGCGAAGAAGATGGGGATGAGGTCTTTGAGGGAAGACGGATTTTTGAAGGTTATTCAGGGAATTACCACGCCGGAAGAAGTTTTGAGAGTTACTCAGGAAGAGTAGTATGGCAAAATTTTACTATAAAGCATCCACAAAAACGGGAGAAATTAAAGAGGGAGAGATTGAAGCGCAGTCTCTTGAAGAGGCAAGGAAAAAAGTCTCTTCCATGGGATTTATTCCCATTTCCGTATCCGATTCCCAGTCTGTTTCAACCGAAGGAATAAGAAATCTGGATATTTCCGCTATTTTCAGAAAAAGGAAAAAGGTAAAGTCGTCGGATGTTTTGCTTTTTACCGAAAAACTTGCGGTTTTGCTTCGTTCGGGAATTCCCATTGACAGAAGTTTGAGTTTGATGGTGGAGTTGTCGGAAAGCGAAAATATGAGGTCTATCGCGTCTTCTCTGTTGAAAGACGTAAATTCCGGTAAATCCCTTGCGGATGCAATGGCAAAATTTCCAGACTTTTTTTCCAAACTTTATGTGAATATGATTAAAGCTGGAGAATCGGCGGGAGTTGTTGATGTTGTTATGGAGCAGTTGCTTGACTATTTGAGGCAGAAAGAGGAATTGAAATCCTATGTTATTTCGTCTTTGATTTACCCCGCGCTTTTGCTTACGGTCGGTGTTTTAACAGTTGGAATTCTTGTAGGATACGTTTTGCCCAAATTTCAGGAGATTTTTGAGTCAATGGGGCAGGAGTTGCCTGTGCCGACTCAAATTATGATGGATATTTCCGATTTTTTCGTTACCTATAAATGGTTTATTCTGGGTTTCATACTTCTTGTATGGTTTGGGTATAAAAAGTGGGTTTCGACGGAAAAGGGAAGAAGGAAGAGGGACGAAATTTTATTGAAACTTCCCGTAATAAAAAGACTTGTTGTTGAGTCTGAAACCGCAAGGCTTGCCTCAACTGCGGGAATACTTGTTACAAGCGCCGTCCCCCTTATTCAGGCTTTGACAATTGTCAAGGAAATTATATCCAACTCTGTTATCAGAGAGGCTTTTGAGCCTGTAATCAAAGGCGCTAAAAAGGGAGAAGGGGTTGCAAGGCCTATGAAGGAAGCGGGAATTTTTCCCCCTCTTGCAGTTCATCTGATTCAG
>JAMOUY010000325.1 GCA_027067895.1 Acidobacteriota bacterium | reverse complement strand
AACCATTATGTTTCTTGCCTTTTCACTGTTTGTTCCTATTACAATTCTATCCGGTTTTAAAAAGTCTTGAACCGCAGCGCCCTCTTTCAAAAATTCCGGGTTTGAGACGACATCAAATGGATGGTTTGTGATTTTGCCTATCTCTTCCTTAACCTTTGCCGCAGTTCCGACGGGAACGGTGGATTTGTTGACAATGATTTTGTATCCGTTCATATGCTCCGCAATATCCCTTGCCGCCTGTAAAACGTAAGACAAATCCGCCGAGCCGTCTTCTCCCTCGGGTGTGCCGACGGCTATGAAAATAATGTCGCTGTTTTCAACTCCTTCTTTTATTGAGGTTGTGAAAAACAATCTCTCTTTTTCAACGTTTGTAACTACTATGTCTTTTAATCCCGGTTCGTAAATTGGGATTATTCCTTTTTTGAGTTTTTCTATTTTTTCTTTATCTATGTCAACGCAAATTACGTTGTTTCCGCTGTCTGCAAAGCACGCTCCGGCAACAAGTCCTACGTATCCGGTACCTATGACACAAACTTTCATAAATCCTCCTCACAAATTATGCAATTCAGATTATAGCAAACTTTTTTTAAATGAGGTAAAAGCGGTTTAGAATGTTGCTCCCAATGAAAATACAAGTTTGAGATTTGAGGGAAACGTATCTTTGTCAAGGTTTTTGGCAAGTTGAATTTTTATTGGTCCAATCGGGGTTTTTACCATTAAACCTATTCCCGCGTCTTTTATGCAGGATTCAAAAGAAAAGTCTGACGAGTTTTCCCATACGTTTCCGATGTCGGTAAAAAATGTCAGGTAATAGATGTCGGTTAAATGGTATTTGTATTCCGCAGAAAACACAAACATAAAGTTTCCGCCTTTGGGCACTCCGGTTGAAAACAATGGCCCTGCCTGCTCAAAAGAGGAAATTCTCAGATTTGTTGAGCCTCCTGCAAAAAATCTCTGGGGAATGGGAATTTGATAGTCGTTTTTTGTAAATATTTTTCCGATATTAGTGATTATTTCAAAATTTTTGAAATAAATTCCGGTTTTAACGTTTGCTTTAAGGAAAAATTTATCGTCGTTTACCACGTATGCGGGGAATATGTTGGCGTTTATGAAAAATCCTTTTGTGGGAAAGAGAATATCGTTTCTTTTGTCGTAGAGAATGTTGTTTTTTAGTCCTATTGTATAGTCGGGCTGTAAATCTTTGTCAATTTCTTCTATCGGCACTCTTATATTGGTCAGATTGTTTTTTGTAAATTCAAGCGATTCTATTATTCTGGTATGTGAAAGTATATTTCCCGCATAACTGAAAGAAAATCCGAATCTTGAAAATTTGTAATCGTCTTTGTCTTCAATTGTGAAATAGATTGAAGATAGAAAGTGTTTCTTCCCGCTTACGGTAAAGTATCCTTGCGTTCTTTTGGTTGAGATTCTGAAAATTGTTGTTCCGTTGAAAAAGTTGTTAAAAAGGTATTTTTTCTTGATTTTTGCCGTAAATCTCAATCCTTCGTCAGAGTTTATTCCTACGGCATAGGAAAAAGAGTAAAGTTTGTTTTCCCTTACTTTTACAAGCAAAACCGCTTTGTTGTTTTCCTTTTGTATCAGGTCAATTTTTACCAAGGAAAAAAATCCTGAAAATTCAAGTTTTGTCTTAAATTCCTCAATACACGGCTTGCAAACGACGTCTCCTTTTGAAAATGACGCAAATTTTAGAATATGGTTTGTTTTGATTTTTTTGTTTCCCAAAACCACAATGTCGGAAAGAATTATTTTTTTTCCGGCTTTTATGTTTATTGAAAGGGGGATAAGTCCCTCTGACGGACGGCCGATTCTAATATTTACCTCGGGATTGAAATATCCTTCTCCGAGAAGGTATGATTTTAGAAAAGTGATTGTATCGGTAATCTTTTTTTTGTCAAAGACTTCTCCTTTTCGGATAATATTTTTGTAAATGTTTTCCGGCAGTTTTATGTCCGAATTTGTTTTAATTTCCCCAATTCTAAAAAGAATTCCTTTATTGACCTTAACCTTTAAAGTTTTTGAAGCGGAATTGTAGTCAAATTTGATTTTCGGTTTTAAATACCCCGATTTTGATAGTTTTTCCGATATCTCCGAATAAATTTCGCTTTTGGTAAGTTTATTGTAGTATTTGAATTTTTTAGTAAGTTTTATCGGAATATCGCACTCAATAGCAATTTTTTTTATTTCTTTTTTTGAAGGATTTTCAATTCGGCATTTTAAAAATTCTTTGTTTACCTCAATGTTTATTTTAGGGTTGTCGTATCCCAATTGCAGTGCTTTAAAGTAGAGGTTTTTTTCCGTGATTTTTATTGTAGCGTCGTTAAGTCTTCCTGTTTTTAAAAAAGCGCATAACTCTTCCGCATTGTCTTCGGAAATAGGGATATTTTCCGATTCTATTCTGAATTTTTTTCCTTTTTTGATGATTATTGTTAACTTGACTTTGCCGTTTTCAATCTTTTCCCTGAATTTAATCTTGGAATTAAGATAGTGATTTTTTTGCAGATAATTTCTCATTTTTTTTATTCCGTGAAGAAACAATTCTTTGTTGTAAACGTCTTTTTCCCTGATTTTTACAAATTTTTTGTATAATTTTTTGTTGTTTGTTTTGATTGATTGGACAATTAGAGGTTTTCCGCAGTCTATGGTTATTATTGGAAATATTTTGTTGTCTTTTTTTTCCAAAGAATAGGTTATTTTTGCGTCCGGATAGCCTAATTCTGCAAATTTTTCCTTTAATGTTTTTATGAAAATTTCCATTTTTTCTTTTCTAAACTGAGATTTAAACGGATAAAATTCCCGATAGAGTTTTTTCAATCTTCGTTTTTTAATGCCTATTTTCCCCTTTGTGGTGATTTCGCCGAAATATTCTGCCGGAACGGTTTCAATATTTACGATTACTCCGTTTTTATCTTTTTCCGTGTAAACCTTAACATTATAAAAAAGTCCGGTTTTATAAAGGTTTACCACGGTTTCCTTTGTGAGGGAAGGCGTAAGCGTTTCTCCCTCTTTTATCGGGATTAGGGAAAAAAGTTTGTTGTCCGAAAAATTTATCTTTTTTATTGTTTGCGCTTTTATGGATAAAACCAGAATAAAAGCAAAAATGAAACCTTTTTTCATGTGGAAATTATAGCATAATCGCTAATCGCTTTCCTTTTGTTCAATTACTTCTTTTAAGTGTTTTTTGAAAAGAAAAACAGGCTGAAACCCCGTAAGTTTTTTTACAACGTTATGCTCTTTGTTTACAAAGAAAACCGCAGGCACTCCCCTTACCCTGAATGTTGCCGCAAGTTTTGACGGGGAAGGAAGCCCCTTTCCTATTGGCAGTTTGTTGTCAATGTTGAGTTTTACGGGAATGAAGTTTTCATTTATTGTGTCCGCTATTTCTTTGTTGTTTAATGTGGATTTTTCCATAACTTTACAGTAAACGCAGGATGTTGAGTAAAAGAAAAACATAATCGGTTTTTCGTTTTTTTCCTGCTGCATTAAAGCGGACTGAAATGTCTGCCACTTAACTCTTTCTTGGTTTGTGCACGAAACCGCTAAAATGATTAAAAGGGCTAAAACAATCTTTGCCCGCACTAATATCTCCTCTTATGCCTTGCGAATTTAGGCGGTTGCTGCTGAATTACCGGCATTTTATCAAGCATAAACTGATACCACATTTCCCCGTATGCCTTCATTTTCATAGGCCTTTTGTTCTGCAAAGCCTTTAAGTTTGCAAGAAGCCTTTCGTCTCCCGGTATCTTTTTCAATCCCCTGTTTATAATTTCAATTGCTTTGTCTCTTTTGCCAATTTTGTTCATGCAGTATGCGTAAAGCGCCCAGATTAAACTTTCCTTCGGCGCGGATTTTACCGCAATTTCAAATGTTTCTTCCATTTTGTCGTACTGTTTTCTCTTGTAATAAATTACGGCAAGCATTCCTTTGGCAATATAATGGGTTGCAATCCCTTTTTTCAAATACGGAAAGGCATTGTCGTAATCCCTTTTGTAGTAGTAAAGCACCCCTATTTGTGCATCCAACTGAGATTTGACAAATGGATGTTTCCACCTGTATTTGTATCCTTCCTTTAAAACCTCAATTGCCCCGTCAAGGTTTCTCTTCATAGCCATTTTGTTTGCTTTTTCAACAATTGCCGTAAGTTTTGCAGCCATTCTTTTGGACAGTATGTAAAAAACGCCTAACCCTGCGGCAAGTCCGACAAGTATGTCAATAACGTAATGAACGTCAAGAAGGTATAGCCCCAAAGCAACATCCACTGCAACCAAAACACTTATCAGTATGTTTATCATAAACTTTCTCCTTTACTTTAAATCTTCCCTTCGGACTTGAAATTATACAATATTTCTTCCTTTTTTTACAGATACCGATTGATAAACTAACGCCTTTTGTTAAAATTTAGTGGATTTGAGGTAAGTATGACAGAGATAAAAACAATATCAGAAGCACCGGTAATTTATTGTAAAGTCAGCGATTCTCCCGTTTTTGCAATTTCGGTGTGTATAAAATGCGGGTCAAGGGATGAAAAAGAAAATGAGCACGGGTTGACTCATTTTTTTGAGCACATGATTTTTAAGGGGACGAAGAAAAGAAACGCCGAAGATATTTCTTCCGAGATTGAGGCGCTGGGCGGCGAATTGGACGCATTTACAACAAGGGACAACCTGTGTATAACCTGCAAAGTGCCTTATGTCGGATTTAAAAAGAGCCTTGACGTTGTTTTTGACATGCTTTTGAATTCTGTTTTCAGGGAAAAAGACATTCAGTTGGAAAAGCAGGTTGTAAAAGAGGAATTGAGAATGGCAAAGGAAAACCACGACGACAGCGGGGACGAATTGTTTATGTCCCTTGTTTATCCGGAAAGAGAGTTGGGCCGCTCAATCTTGGGAGACGAAAAAAGCATTGATTCTTTTACAAGAAAACAGTTGTTTACTTATGCAAAAACACGAGTTTGCGGAAAAAACCTCATTGTAAGCGGTGCGGGAAAAATTGACGAGGAAAAATTCTTTGCCCTTGTAAAAGGATATTTACAGGATATTGAAACGAATGGTTGCGTTCCCTCCGATAATTCCCAGCCCTTTGCTTTTTTTGACAAAAGGGTGAAGAGGGACGGAATGGACGGGGTAAACCTTTACCTTGGGTTTAAAACCTTTCCCGCAAACCACAAAGACAGGTTTGCCCTTTCAATTTTGAACAATATTCTTGGCGACGGAATGAGTTCAAGGCTTTTTTTGAGAATTAGGGAAGAAGCCGGGCTTGCCTATTCAATAAGTTCGTTTCCCCTTTACCATAGAAACGAGGGGATGCTTTACATTTTCGGTTCAACCTCAAAGGGCAAGGAAAACGAGTTGAAAAACAGGGTGATTGAAGAGTGTCTGAGTTTGGGAAACACAATTCAAGAAGAAGAGTTTGAAAAAGCAAAGGGTCAATTGATAGGCAATTTAAGTATGGGGCTTGAAACCTCTTTGAGCAAATCCATGTTTAATGCAAGAAATTACGGGGTTTATCAAAAAATCCACACTTACGAACATATTGTTGAGTTGATTGAACAAGTTGATTTTTTTAAAGTGAAAAAACTTGCGGAAGAAATTTTAATAAAAGACAATTTTTCGGTTTTGCTTTTCGGCAATGTTTAGTCAATAATCCTTCTTGCGTATTTAAAATGCTTTTTCCAGTATTTTGTGTCAAGGTAAACTTTTACCACCCCTTTTGTCGGCGATGCGTGAATCATTGTTTTGTTTCCCGCGTAAATTCCCACGTGATTCGGGCTTCCGAAAATTTTTCCTATTTTGAAAAAAAGCAAATCCCCTTTTTTCAATTTGGAAAATTTTAATTTTCCGCAAACCTTTTTGCCTATCTTTTTCAATTTTTTTGTCGTTGATGGAATATTGTAGCCTGCTTGTTTGTAGCAGAAATAAACAAATCCCGAGCAGTCAAATCTGTCCGGCCCCTTTCCGCCGACAGCGTATGGTTTTCCTATTTGTTTTGAGGCGATAGAGACTATAATGTTGGAAATATTGGAAGTGTCTTTTTTAAAACATGCATGTTGAAGGAAAATTAAAAAAATCAACAGCAGAATGATAAAAAAATATTTACTTTTCATACTGTTATTTTAGCAAATTTTTCAGCCTTGTTTTTTCGTAACTTTTTATTTTTTGTCTTTTTTCAAAGTGTTTTCAAGCGTAATCCACGGAAGAAGGGCGCATTTTATCCTTACCGGAAATTTCCTTATTCCGCTTAGTGCTTTTAATTCAAAGATTTCGTCAAACTCTTCTTCCGGCAATTCCCCTTTAAGGTATTTTTTGACTTTTTCAATAAATTTTTCAATCTCTTCAAGGCTCATACCCTTTACCTTTTCCGACATTATTGAGCCTGATGCGGTGCAGATTGCACAACCTTTTGTGCAAACGGATAGGTCCTCAACCTTGTCGTTTTCTATTTTTGCAACAACTTCCACTTTGTCTCCGCAACTTGCGTTGTGTCCTTTTTCCGAAACGCCGTCTATCTCTTTGCAGTTTCTCGGGTTTTTGTAGTGGTCCAGTATGACTTCC
>JAMOUY010000324.1 GCA_027067895.1 Acidobacteriota bacterium | reverse complement strand
CTTCCGCTGTTTTGTTTTTTTCAAACACAACTTCCATTGCCACAAGCATTGAGTTTTCCCCCAATACCATTGATTTAAAGTCCGCTATTTTTAAAACGCCTTGTTTTCTTAAAAAAGTCTGTTTGATAAAATTTTCTATCTCTTTCGGAATCGCTTCCCCGATTATCAAAGACTTCATTTCCCTTCCAAGTATAAATGCAATCAGGCACAGAAGAAGGCCTATCAGAATTGAACCTATGCCGTCAAATATCGGATTGCCGGTATAATGGGACAGCAAAACCGAAATGAGTGCTATGGTAAGTCCCAAAAGCGCGGCCAAATCCTCAAAAAACACAACTATTAACTCAACGGAAAAACTCTTTTCAAGAAACTCGTAAATCCCGTATTTTCCCTTGATTTTATTTAACTCTTTTCTTGCTTTTAAAAAAGAGATTCCTTCCATCACCATTGCAAACAAGAGAAGCCCTATTGCAAGGTATGCGTTTTCAATAGGTTCTTTGTGCATTACCCTGTGTATGCCTTCGTAAATAGAGTAAATACCCCCCAATGTAAAAAGCATTATTGCAACCATAAATGCCCAGAAAAACTGTTCCTGCCCGTATCCGAATTGGTGTAGGGCGTCGGCTTTTTTCTTTGCCTGCTTCATTCCGAGAAGTAAAAGAATCTGGTTTCCGGTATCGGCAAAGGAATGTATTGCTTCTGAAAACATTGACGATGAACCTGTAAAAAAGAAAACCAGAAGTTTTGAAAGGGCTATTAAAAGGTTTGCACCGAGAGCAACAAACACAACTGCTTTGTGATTGGCATTTTTCAAGCGAAACTCCTTCATTGTTTTTATCTCTTGCAATATAACACACAACAAAACCAAAAGTAAACAGGGAAAAATTGCCGTAATGTGTTAAAATCATTGTGTTTTTGAAGGGAGTGTCTATGAATGTAAGAGAGATAGCGTTTGCTATTTTGAAAAAAATATACAAAGAAAAAAAACTTGCCACCGAGGTTTACCCGTCCTTTCTTGAAGGGGTGGAAGACGAAAGGGACAAAAGGCTTATTCTTGAAATTGTTTACGGGGTAAACAGGTTTAAGGGCAGGCTTGAGTATGTTTTAAAAAAGTTTGCAAAGAAAAACAGGACAGAAGCGGACGTTTGGCTTTTAATGCTTACAGGCGTTTACCAACTTTTGTTTTTGACAAGGACGCCTGCCTATGCTGTAATCCACCAGACCGTTGATGTTGCAAAAAAGATAAATCCGAGGGTTTCCGGTTTTGTAAACGCAGTTTTAAAAAGCGTATCCAGAAGCAAAGACAATATTACATTTCCGTCAAAAGAGAGTCTTGAAGATTACATTCAATACACGTTGTCTTTCCCTCTTTTTTTGGGAATGAAATGGGTTGCCGATTACGGAGAGGACAAGGCTATTGAGATAATGAAGGCTTTAAATATGAAAAAGCCAGTCGTTTTCAGGTGCTTTAAGGGAATAGAAGGGCTAAAAAAAGAGTATATTGTCCACAAAACACCCTATATTGAAAACTCTTACCACGGAAACATTCCCGTTTACATAATCAGGGCGGGGGAATGCTACATTATGAACGAATCGTCTCAGTTGGCGCCTGAATTATTGAGAAATTTCAAAGGCAAATACGCCCTTGATGCCGCGTCTTCCCCCGGCG
>JAMOUY010000323.1 GCA_027067895.1 Acidobacteriota bacterium | reverse complement strand
ATAAAAATCTAAAAGTTGTTTTTTCAGGAATAGAGAAAATTAAAACAAAAAAAATAACCGAAAAAATATCAATTTATCTAAAAAACAACAAAAGCAAATTGCTTTTAACCGGAAAAGGGGAAATGCTGTTTGAAACGCTTAACCTTAACATCACCCCTCTTACCGCCAAAAAAGAAATTTTCGGATATCTTCTTACCGGGAAAAACAACGATAAAGAAATAGAATTGGAAAATGAAATCCGTGATTTTAAAAAAATAACCGAATTTACCCAGAAAATTTTATTTTTGAAAAACAAAGAACAACTTTTAGATTGGTTTAAAGAGGTATCGGATTTTTTAAGCATAAAAACTTTCCATCTATACGGCAAAGAAGAAAATAAATACTTGGAAATTTTTTCCTATCCAAAACAAGCGGGAAAAAACTTCTCTTTACCGCCGCATATTGAAAAAAAATTGGAAAACGGAAAGTTTTTGGAATTAAACGCAAAAATCTACCCCATATTAAACCGCAAAGAAAACGCATTGATTTACAAAACATTGGAAAGAGAAGGGAAAAAGGAATTTTTAATCTTGATTTTTTCGGAAAAGAATACCGAGAAAATAAAGTCATTTTGGTGGCTATTTGAATTTCTTTTTACAAAAATTGAAAAATATTTTTCACTTGGAATTAAACTGTCCGACATTTTTGAAGAATACCCCATGCCTTCCGTTTTGGCAACGTCCGATACAACAAAAATAATTTACGCAAACAAAGAATTCAAAAAACTATTCGGGGAAAACATTTTGTTTTTAAATAAAATTCTAACAGTAAAATCAAATCTAAAACTCTTTTCCATACTCAACAAAGGAAAAGACGTATTTCAAGATTACATGGAAATTATCACTGCGGACAATTCCATATACACCGCAAAAGCAAACATTCTTCCCGATATTTTTTCCGAAAAAGTCAATTTTTTCGGAATAATGTTTAAAATTCAAAAACCCGAAATCTCAACTTTTGACAAAACAAAAGGCAAAGAAGATATATCCTTTGAAGCAATCCTAACCCTTATAGAGCAATATTCATCAAAATTGTCAAAAACAAAAAACATACAAAGAACAATAAACATAATACTGAAAGATATTAACAAATATCTAAAATCTTCGTTTTGTTTCATAACAAAAGTTGAAATACGCAAAAGCAAAATATCTTTCCCTCATTTTGAACCTGCAAAAAAATATGAAAAAGAAAGCAAACTTATTTTAAGAAACAACCTTAAAATGCTTGCAAAATCAAATGTGAAAAAAACCGAATGCATTATCCTCGGAAAAGAAAAAGACAAACTAAAACTATTATGCTGTCCTTTTTTAAGAAAAAAAGATTTTTTCCACGCAATCGGGATTGGTTTTGAATATCCAAAAGAAATAACGCCGTATGATAAAATTCTTCTTTCAAACACAGGGAATATAATTTCCATAGCAATTCAAAAAGCGGAAAAAGAAAAAAAACTGTCCGAAATTGAAAAAGAAAGAGAAAAAATCGACCTCATAGCGGAAGAAATAGTCTCTTCAATGTCCCACGAAATAAAAACCCCCTTAACTTCAATTTTAGGACTATGCGAACTTATAGACTGCGCGGAAGAAAAAGAAAAAAGCAAAATAGCCTCTTCGGTAAAAGAAAACGCCAAAAAA
>JAMOUY010000322.1 GCA_027067895.1 Acidobacteriota bacterium | reverse complement strand
CTTTTTTGGTTTTCTGCCAGTCGGATTTTTTTAACCATACAAACCATACGTCGTAATCGCTTCTGTTTCTCTGGGACAAAAAGGCTAATTTGCTTCCGTCGGGACTCCACACAGGGTTTCTGTCTCCCCTGGGGTACATAGACACGTTTACAGGCTTTGCGCCGTCTTTTAACGGAAGAATGTAAACATCCTCGTTGAAGGTTAAATCCACAATGGAATATGCAATGTAATTTCCATCGGGGGAAAAGCATACTCCCTCGGGTGTTGCCCAGCCGTCAAGCAATACCTTTTCGTTTTCAAGTTTTTCTTTATCAAGGTTTATGTCGGCAATAATCAAGGTGCCGTTGTTTTTAAGGTAAATCAGTTTTTTGCCGTCGGGAGAAACAACAGGCCTTTTTTCCTCGCCTTTGTCGTCTGTAATTTTTACAAGTTTTAATTTAAACGATGTGTAAAGGTTTTTGTGCTTTTCATCCACCGACTTTGCAAGGTATAAATCGTAATTTCCGCTTCTGTCCGAGGAAAAAACAAGTGTGTAATCGTCAATCCACACAGGCCATCTGTCCCTGAAAGGGGATTTGCTTATGTTTACCGACTTTGTCTTTTTCTTATCGTTCAACTTTACGAAAATCTCCCCATGCACCTCATAGGCTAAAAACTTGCCGTTGGGGGATACTGAAAAATTCTGTGCCTTTGATGAAAAAGTCTCTCTTTTAACAGGGTCAAACCTGTAATCTTTCGGAAGTTGAGGAAGGAATTTATGAGTTTTTCCGTCTTTTACTATAAAAATCTTTCCCGCTTTTTCGTATGCAATAACCTTTCCGTCTTTTGAAGCACTCATGTTTACTATGGGGTAATCTTTAACCTTTGTCAATCTTTCAACCTTTCCCGCTTTGTTTCCGCTATCGTCAATGGAAATAGAGTAAACGTTGTATCTTCCGTCCCTTGCACTTAAAAAGTAAATCTTTCTTTTGCTTACCCACACCGGGTTGAAATCCTGCCCTTCAAAATCGGTTAGTTTTTTGAAAACATCTTTTTTTATGTCGTAAATCCACAAGTCCCTGTTTGCCGAGCCTTTGTATGCCTCTCTGTCAATTCTGCATTCCCCTTTTACCAGAACGGCAAACCTTCCGTCGGGAGAAATTTTAATATCCTGTGCAACGGCGTTTAAAAACCTTTTGGGAGTTGCGTTTTTCAAATCGGCCTGATAAATTTCCCTTTCCCACTCAACCTGTCTGAAATTCCTTACCGTTGAAAAAAGTATTCCGTATTTTTTGCTCCAATCAAGGGCAACGTCGGGAGAACCGTAATAGGTAATTCTTTTAGGAGCGCTTCCCTCAACGTCAACGGTAAAAATATCGTAATGTCCGAACCTGTCTGCCGTAAATGCAATCTGTTTTCCGTCAGGGGAAAACACCGGATAGGCTTCATAAGCCTGATGGATTGTAAGCCTTTTAACGTTTGTTCCGTCTATATCCGACACAAAAATATCTCCCTGATACTCAAAAGCGATTTTTTCCCCGTCAGGGCTTAATGCGGGAAACCTCAACATCTCGCTTTCGGCAAAGGAATTTAATGTTAAACAAAAAGCAAAAATAAAAAAAAGAATTTTTCTCATAACTCCCCCTATTAAATTTTCAGATAAATCAATTTTACCCCACAGAAAGGAAAATT
>JAMOUY010000321.1 GCA_027067895.1 Acidobacteriota bacterium | reverse complement strand
CGCAGCAGACCCCGACAGGGTGCTTGAACAGATTGAGTATGTAATTGGCCTTGACACCGAGCACGCTGTTTTGGTTTCCGCAAAGACGGGGGAGGGCGTTGACGAGGTTTTGGAAAAAATTATAGAGGTTTTTCCGCCGCCAAAAGGCGACGAAACCAATCCCACCGCTGCACTTATCTTTGACTCATGGTATGACTCATACAGGGGAGTTGTCATTCTCACAAGGGTTTTTGAAGGAAGGATTTATCCCAAAATGAAAATGAAACTTATGTCAACAGGCAAGGTTTACGAGGTTGACGAAGTAGGAGTTTTCACCCCCAAGATGAAAAAAACAAAGGAATTGAAAGCGGGAGACGTGGGATACGTTATTGCAGGCATAAAAAACATTCAGGATACGAAAATAGGCGACACAATTACCGAAGACGGGAAAGAGTGCGCCGAGCCTCTTCCCGGTTTTCAGGAGATGAAGCCTGTTGTGTTTTCGTCTTTTTTCCCCACAGAGAATACACAGTATGACGATTTAAGAGACGCAATGGAGAAACTTAAACTAAACGATGCGGCCTTTGTTTTTGAGCCTGAAACTTCCGACGCGCTTGGTTTCGGTTTCAGATGCGGATTTTTAGGGCTTCTTCACATGGAAATTATTCAGGAAAGGCTTGAAAGAGAATACAACCTTGACTTAATTTCAACAGCGCCCAGCGTTGAATACAGAATAACAAAAACAAACGGGGAAGTTATCTATGTTTCAAATCCGTCAAAGATGCCCGAGGCGCAGTTTATTCAAAAGATTGAAGAGCCTGTCGTCAACGCAACGATTGTGACAAAAGCGGATTTTGTTGGGCCCATACTTCAACTTTGCACGGAGAGAAGGGGAATTCAGAAAAGGCTTGAATACCTTTCCCCGGAAAGGGTTTTGATAGAGTATGAACTTCCTTTGAATGAAATTGTTATAGACTTTTACGACAGGCTTAAATCCGTTTCAAGAGGATATGCGTCGTTTGATTACACTCTTGCGGGAATGAGGGAATCAAACCTTGTAAAACTTGACATTCTTGTTAACGGAGAAATTGTTGATGCGCTTTCTGTAATTGTCCACAAAGACAAGGCATATCACAGGGCGCAGGCGCTTACCAGAAAAATGAAGGAGTTAATCCCCAGACAGATGTTTGAGGTTGCAATTCAGGCTGCAATAGGCAGAAGGGTAATCGCAAGGACAACGGTAAAGGCTTTAAGGAAAAACGTGCTTGCGAAGTGCTACGGCGGAGACATAACGAGAAAAAGAAAATTGCTTGAAAAGCAGAAGGAAGGAAAGAAGAGAATGAAGGCTGTGGGCAAGGTGAAAATCCCGCAGGAGGCTTTTCTTGCAATATTAAAGGTTAACGAAGACCAAAAATGATTAAGCGTTTTTTAATAGTTTTCACACTTGTTTTTGTTTTTTTAGGTATTCTTTTCGGCTACCGCTATCTTTTTGCGCCTAAAAAGGTTTCCTGCGTTATTGAAATCAAAAAGGGAGAAAGCGTAAAAAACATAGCAAAGCAGGTTGAGAAAAAAACGCCGTTTTCCGGCAGACTTTTTCTGTTTACCGTTAAGTTTCTCAAACTTGACAGAAGGATAAAGGCGGGCTATTACTCTTTTTCAAACTACTACAACGTTGTTGACTTTGCAAAAAGGCT
>JAMOUY010000320.1 GCA_027067895.1 Acidobacteriota bacterium | reverse complement strand
ATTTAGATTAATTGACAATATTTTCGGGGGGATTTTTATGAAAAAAGCAATTGTTTTTGTAAGTTTTTTTGTTTTTTTTATAAATTCTTTTGCATTCAATAATCAGTTTGTAAAAAAGTATGCCGAGGATAAGGTTAAAGAGGAACTTCATTCTCAACTTGAACAAAAACTTGGCAAAGACATTCCGGTTGAAACTATGCTTCAAACCCTTGACCACATTGCAAACGGCGAGTTTGACAAGGCAAAGGCTGTTGCAAGCGAGGAATTGGCGTCCCAGTTTGTTTCTTTTCTTCTGGGAAGCGAAGCCGGGTCGATTATAGGCGTGGCATGGAGTTTTGCAAAATATTCCTTTACCTCAATGCAGGCATGGGGGAAAAAGTTTGAAATGCAAAAGTTTGAAAACGAGTTTTTAAAGCCGCAGATTGAGATGTGGCAGAAAAAGGGTGAGGTTCCCCCGTGGAGTCAGGTGAAGGATATGATGAATATGTGGTTTGACGACCACCCGAATTTAGGCGCAATTCAACTTTTTAATCAAAGGGAAAAATACGTTGAGCAGTTTAAAAGCGAGGCTTATATAAAAACCTTTGAGATACACACAAAATACAGGCGTTATTACTTTCTCAAAAAGAAAGCGGAGTTGGCGGCGAAGCGTTCAATTCAGGTTTATCTTACAAACCTTATGAATCTGCATATACACTATGAAAGAATTGCGGAAAAACTTGAAAGGGCCGGGGAAGAGGTTAACAAAGGAAACCTTGAAAGATATGAAAAAGATTCCACATACAGAATACTTGTTGAAAGGGTTGCCGAGATAAATTTTGTATTGCCGAAGGAAAAAGAGATAAATGTTCAAAAATATCTTTCCCTTTTGCAAAAGTTGAGCAGTTTTAAAAAACAGGATATAAAGCAGGCCTGCCTGAAACTTTCACAGGCAAACTATGAGATGACGGCGCAAAATGTCAGGCTTTACCTTTTAAAGCCCGAGTTCAGGCAGCAGGTTGAAAAGGATATTGAAAAAAATGCATACGGGCAGCGGGTTTCTGAATCCGAAATAGAATCCCAAACCCAATCAATAGCCGAAAATATAATAAACTTTCCTAAAACGGATTTTGTGGAAATTGAAAGCGATTTTCCTCTGGAAGCCATGACAAACCTTGACAAAGCGGTAAAAGAGGTTGCTGATGGATTTCAAAAAAATGAAACCTTAAATTATTCTCCGTTGATTGATTACTATGACAATCTTGTAAACGATTATATTTCGGGAAACATTACCTTTAAAAGGTTTCTTAATTTAAGGAAAAGGACTTTTGAAAAGGCAAGGAAACTTTATCCAATGCATCCTTCAAACGCGGATAAGAAGGCATGGCTTGATTTTGTAAACGCCTTCAAGGAAAAGGATTTAAGGTTTATTGAAGCAAGAAAAGAGGCGATGAATAAAATTCTTTCCTTAAAGAAAGAGATATGCCGGACGGACGATATTCTTGCAAAAATAAAGCAGGCAAAAATGAGAATAAAAGAAAAAATGAAAAGCAAACCTTTAAATGCAGAAATGGTTGAGGATTTGAACCAGAAGTTTAACAACATGGCAAACGGGCTGCAATTTCGGGATTTTCTTCCTTCAACCCTTACAATATCTTTCATGGAAAAAAAACAAAAAGAACTTACTTCTTTTTCGCAAA
>JAMOUY010000319.1 GCA_027067895.1 Acidobacteriota bacterium | reverse complement strand
GTGCCTTTCAAATACGGAAGGCTTAGAGTTGAAAACGGCTATGCCCCCTCTGCTGACCAAAACCTGACTTTAAATATTTTTGCCGAATACTATAAGGACGGGGATTACATTCTTAATTCGGACGACAGTTGCACTTCTTATACCGATTCGGATATTTCTTTGTCCAATTATTCAGGAAATCTTAATAGTGGGGAAACTGCGGTTATTTCATATACGACAATTGCCGGGGGAAGCGGTTCGGTAACTTTGTCAGCCCCGGGCGTTGGAAATGAAGGAACCGTTGATTTGATTCTTACCGCCCCCTATTATATGCATTTTGCGGTTGGGAGGGCAACTTTCGGAATTTACAGGGGAAACGATGGAATTATTTCTTGGGAGGAAATATTTTGAAAGAGGTGAAATTCTGCGATTTGTTTTGCGAGTTTGCCTCTTTTCCTGACAGTAATGCTTTGGACGGGGCTTGCCGGAGGGAAATATCCCTGTACTGCTCTAAGTTTAAAAGATATGTGCCTAAAAATTCCCTTTGTCTTGAATACAGACAAAATTCTGAGAAAGAATAAGTTTAACCTCAATCATCTATTGACAAAAACAAACTAATTGTTATAATTTATTCGTTTTTTGAGAAAAGTTTTTACTAAGATACGGAGGTTAAAAAAAATTATGCAAGTTACAGAAGTTAAAATCACACCTGTTAACAACGTTAGCAAATTGAAAGGGTTCGCATCGGTAGTTTTTGACAATTGTTTTATTGTTACGGATATCAAGATTATTCAGACACCTAACGGTGCTTTTCTCTCAATGCCAAGTAAAAAGAGCAGAAACGGCAAATTTAGGGACGTTGCTCATCCTTTAAATATGGAAACAAGGCTTATGATTGAGAATAAAGTTTTTGAAGAGTTTGAGAAAGTGACCGGAGAAAAACTTGAAAGAAGAAAAGCGGTTGACGTTAACGAAGAACAAAAGGCGGCGGAAGAAGTTGAAAATGCAGAGGAAGAAAAAGTTGATACATCCGATTTGTTAACTGCAAAAGAGTTTGGTTACTAAATAAAACACTTTGTGCTGGGGAGTAGCCAAGTGGTAAGGCAGCGGGTTTTGGTCCCGCCATTCGTGGGTTCGAATCCTACCTCCCCAGCCATTAAAAATTTTCAAAAGAGAGATTGCTATGAGACATGCGCCGCTTAAAGTATTTGCAGGCAATTCCAACCCATCCTTGGCAAACAGTATTGCTCTTTATTTAAAGGAAGAGGTTGGCGTAGGTTTGGGCGATATTGAAGTATCCCGTTTTTCCGACGGAGAAATATCCTGTCACATTAGGGAAAACGTAAGAGGTTCCGACGCTTTTGTTATTCAGTCAACCTGCAAGCCTGCCAATGATAATTTGATGGAATTACTCATCATTTTGGATACTTTAAAAAGGGCAAGCGCAACAAGGATTACCGCGGTTATTCCCTATTTCGGCTATGCGAGACAGGATAGGAAGCATAAACCGAGGGTTCCCATAAGTGCCAAACTTGTTGCCGATTTGCTTGAAAAAGCGGGAGCAAACAGAATAATTACAATGGATTTGCATGCAAACCAAATTCAGGGTTTCTTTGATATTCCCGTGGACCATTTATACGCATCTGCAATTTTTATTCCCTTTTTCAGGTCAATGGAATTTGAGAATTTGTGCATTGTTTCTCCCGACGCAGGAGGCGCGGAGAGGGCAAGAGCATACTCAAAGAGACTTGACGCAAGCCTTGTTCTTGTTGACAAGAGAAGGGAAAAGGCAAACGAAGCCGAGGTTATGAATGTTGTGGGAGATGTTGAGGGTAAAGACGTAATAATTGTTGACGATATAATTGATACTGCCGGCACTCTTGTAAAAACCGCAAAAGCGTTGAAAGAAAGAGGGGCATTGAGGATTTATGCCGCCGCTTCTCACGGAGTGTTATCCGGCAAAGCGATGGAAAGAATTGGGAATTCCTGTATTGAAAAAATCTATATTACGGATTCAATTCCATTTGATAAGTCGTTTGACAAGAAAGACAAAGTTCAAGTTTTATCGGTTTCCAGGCTGTTTGGTGAGGCAATAAAAAGGGCTCACGAGGAAACCTCAATAAGTTCGCTTTTTATAGATTAAAATATGGAGGATACTATGCATCAGGATTACATTGAAGTTCAACCGAGGGAAAAATTAGGCAAAAACGCAAACAGAAGGTTGAGAGAAAAAGGGTACATTCCCGGAATTGTTTACGGCGGAGACAGAGGTCCCGTGCCTATCGCTATTAAAGAAAGGCATGTTTGGGATATGTTGCATGCCGAGACAGGTGAAAACACCGTTAGGTTGCTCAGGCTTGCCGGGACAGACAAACAGAGACACGTGATGGTAAAGGATTATCAGATAGACCCTATTACAAGAAGGCTTATTCACGCCGATTTTATCAGGGTTAATGTTGACCAGATAGTTGAGGTTAGCGTTCCCGTTGAAATCGTTGGTACTGCTTACGGAGTTAAAAACGAAGGCGGTATGCTTGATTTGATTAAAAGAGAAATTGAGTTGAAGGCCAAGGTTCTTGAAATTCCGAAAGTTATTGAGATAGATGTTAGCGATTTACATTTGAATGACGCTATCAGGGTAAAAGACCTTGATGTGCCGAATGTGGAATTCGTTGACAATCCGGATACCGTTATAGTGAAAGTTGAACCTATCAGAACGCATGATATTGAGGAAGAAGTGGAAGAAGAAGAAATGGAACCGGAAGTAATTTCAAAGGGCAAGAAAGAGGAAGAATAATCCGAATAAATGAAAGTTATTGTAGGTTTAGGGAATCCGGGATTGAAATATGCCTTTACAAGGCACAATCTCGGATTTCTTTTTTTGGATTTTTTGTGCGAAAATTGGCGGTTAAATTGCAATTTTAAGAAAAAATTTGACTATTTCTATGATATAATTTCCCACTGTAATCAAAAATTAATCTTTGTAAAGCCGGATACCTATATGAATTTAAGCGGATTGGCAGTAAAAGAAGTTTTAAACTATTACAAACTGAATGAGGGCTCACTCATAGTTTGTTATGACGACAAAGACTTGCAGTGCGGTGAAGTCAGGTTTAAAAAATCCGGAGGGTCAGGCGGACACAAAGGAATTAAGCATATAATTTCAGCATTAGGCAACGATGATTTTCTAAGAATAAGGTTTGGGATTAAAACCAAGAGGCTTTCTTCAATTCCTCTTGCTTCCTATGTTCTTGAAAGATTTACCGAGGAAGAGGAACTTGCCTATGTTGAGGCTTTTAAAAAGGCTCAAAAGGGGCTTGAAATTTTTCTATGCGAAGGTAACTTAAACGAGGCTGTAAAGTTTGTAAATACAAAATAATTAAAGGAGGGTGTTTTACCATGTCTATGAATTTACTTTATGCAATTCCCATTGCCGGGGTGCTTGCACTGCTTTTTGCTTTTATCAAAACCTCTTGGATAAGCAAGCAGGCGGACGGAAACGAAACAATGAGGGAAATCGCTTCTCACATCAGGGAAGGCGCAATGGCTTTTTTAAACAGGGAGTACAAGGTTTTATCCCTTTTTGTTGTTGTTGTTGCCGCTTTGCTTGTAATTGGAAATTATTCAAATCCAAACAGCAGTCCGCTTGTTGCTCTTTCATTCGTGATTGGTGCTACTTGCTCTGCGCTTGCGGGATACTTTGGAATGAAGGTTGCAACACTTTCAAACGTTAGGACAACAAACGCCGCAAAGGAAAGCGGAATTGCAAAGGCTCTTGACGTTGCTTTTTCAGGCGGTACCGTTATGGGTATGGCTGTTGTAGGCTTGGGTGTTTTAGGTTTAAGCATTCTTTTCATTGTTTACATAAAGATTTTCGGATACGATTTTCAAAACCATCAGGTTCTTGAAAAGATTTTGACCGTGTTAAGCGGATTTTCTTTGGGTGCTTCCTCAATTGCTCTTTTTGCAAGGGTTGGAGGAGGAATTTACACCAAGGCTGCCGATGTCGGCGCAGACCTTGTCGGTAAGGTTGAAGCCGGAATTCCGGAAGACGACCCGAGAAACCCTGCTGTTATTGCCGACAACGTTGGCGATAACGTTGGCGATGTTGCGGGAATGGGTGCTGACCTTTTTGAGTCCTATGTAGGTGCAATTATCGGTTCCATGGTTTTGGGTGCCGCTCAGCCTCAAAATGCTTTGAATTACGCAATTCTTCCCCTTGTCCTTGCGGGAGTCGGAATTATTGTTTCAATAATAGGGACATTCTTCGTTAAAACAAAAGAAGGCGGAAACCCGCAGGCGGCTTTAAACACCGGAACATTCGGCGCCGGTATCTTTATGGCTATTTTTTCGTACTTTATAATCAAGTATTTTGTTCCTTCTCAGGCGACAAATATTTTTATTGCTGTAATTGCAGGATTGGTAGCGGGAATTGCAATAGGATTGCTTACCGAATATTATACTGCCGAATCCAAAAAGCACGCACAGAATATTGCTAAGGACTCTCAAACCGGTGCCGCCACAAACATTATTTCAGGTTTGGCTGTCGGTATGCAGTCAACTGCGGCGCCTATTATTGTTCTTTCAATTGCAATTGTTGTGGCATACAAATTTGCCGGACTTTACGGAATTGCTATTGCCGCTTTGGGTATGCTTGCAACAACCGGTATTCAGTTGGCTGTTGACGCATACGGTCCTATTGCCGACAACGCAGGCGGTATTGCCGAAATGTCCCATCTCGGAAAAGACGTAAGAAGCATTACGGATAAACTTGACGCTGTGGGAAATACAACCGCCGCTATCGGAAAAGGTTTTGCGATAGGCTCTGCTGCATTGACGGCGCTTGCTCTTTTCAACGCCTATATGCACACCGCACATGTGAAATCAATTGACGTTAGCAATCCTTACGTTATGGCTGGGCTTTTTATCGGCGCTATGTTGCCTTTTTTCTTCTCGTCAATGGCTATGAAGGCAGTGGGCAACGCCGCTTTTGATATGATTGAAGAAGTTAGAAGGCAGTTTAGGGAGATTAAAGGGTTGTTGGAAGGAAAAGAAGGCGTTAAGGCAGATTATGCAAGATGCGTTGACATTTCAACCGCCGCCGCAATCAAGAGAATGATTATTCCCGGCCTTCTTGCAATAGGCGTTCCCGTTGTATTCGGTTATATAAGCAAAGAAATGCTTGGCGGGCTTCTTGCTGGCGTTACAGTATCCGGTGTTGTTCTTGCTATATTTATGGCTAATGCAGGCGGTGCGTGGGATAACGCTAAGAAGTTTATCGAAACCGGACAGTTTGGCGGAAAAGGTTCCGAGGCTCATAAGGCTGCCGTTGTCGGAGATACTGTTGGAGACCCGTTTAAGGATACCGCAGGTCCGTCTTTGAACATTTTAATTAAGTTAATGAGTGTTGTTGCTCTTGTAATTGCACCTTTACTTTGATATAATGCGTTGAATCCTTGGGGATAGCCTCGGTGCTATCCCCTTTTAAAAAACCATAAGGAGGAATTGGATGTCTGTTTACGAAACACTATTTATCGCTCTGCCTTCCCTTTCCGAGGAAGAAGTAGACAATCTTGTTGGAAAGATTACCTCAACAATTGAAAGTCTTGAAGGCAAAATCAGAAAAATTGACAAATGGGGCAAAAGGGTATTGGCTTATCCTATCAAGAAACTCAATGAGGGAATTTATGTCCTTATTGAGTTTGAACTTGAAAAAGGTAAGGTTAACGAAGTTGACAGAAGGATGAAACTTGATGAACGTATATTGAGACACCTTATTGTCAACCTTGACCATGATTTAAAACTTAAAGCGAGGGAAGAGAAGAAGAGGGCAAAGAAAGCGAAAAAGCACAAAGGCGATGATGTTAACGGAGAAACAAAAGAAGAAGTAAAGGCTGAGAAAGGAGAATAATCATGGCTAACCAGAATCCGAGAAAAAGATTTTTTGTAAAAAAGAAAAAATATTGCAGTTTCTGTGCAAAAGGCATAGAAGTAATTGATTACAAAGATGTTGACACATTAAAAAATTACCTTCTTGAAGGCGCTATGATTAAACCGAGAAGGGCAACAGGTACTTGCCCCAAACACCAAAGAAGGTTAACAAGGGCTATAAAAAGAGCAAGAACAATGGCTCTTTTGCCTTTTGTTACTCAATAATGAGCAGAAATTACAAAGATTATTTTATTTTTCTGTTTTTTATAACGGTTTTGAATTTTTTAGGGCCGCTGGCTATGTTTTTGCCGGCGCCCTTTTTTATTTTGGGGAGAAAGTTTTCTTTTTCTTCACTTTTAATAATGTCTTTTTTCCCGTTGCTATTATTTTTCCCCCTTCTTGCAAATGACAAATTATCTCTTTACCTTACTCTTCTTCACTATGGCTGTATGGTAATTCCCTCTTTGTTGATAATCTATCTGAAAACAAAATTTGGATTTTCCGCTTTTGCAAAACTGTTTTTTTCCGCTTTGGGAATTTTGCTGTTTGTTTTTGCGGTAAGTTATTTTTTTAATCACTATTTTGACGGTGGGATTTTCAACGAGTTATCCCAAAGATTTTTTGAAGCAAGTAATTTGTCAAAACAGGATTTGGAATATCTTAAAACAATTTTTGAATACGGCGGAATAGCAATGATTTTTTTCTCTGAAAGTATT
>JAMOUY010000318.1 GCA_027067895.1 Acidobacteriota bacterium | reverse complement strand
TTTTTTCAAGCAATTCCCTGTATTTCTCAAAGCCGTTTCCTGTAACGGTAAGTTTTTGATTAAACCCTGTTGATTTTAAAAATTTGCCCACTTCTTCCGGATAGATGTTTTTGTAGCCGAATGTCTCGCCTTTTGTGGTAAAGAGTGCGGCGTAAACCTGTTTCTTTCTTGCATCAAGCAGAACAAGGGTGTCCCTGCCCTTTGAGAGAAATTCCCTTGCGTGAAGGTAAAGAGAGGTATATCCGATTAGTTTGATTTTTTGATTTGCCGCATTCATTCCGTAAGCGGTTGCAATCCCTATCCTTAACCCGGTAAAAGAGCCCGGCCCCCTCACAAACCCGACCGTGTCTATTTCCTGCGGTTTAATTGAAAGTTTGTCAAGAAGTATCTTTGCAGAGGGAAGAAGGGTTTCGTTGTGTCCGAAAATCTTTGAAAGCACAATGCTTCCCTTTATCTCACTGTCTTTAACAACGCTTACGCATCCCTTTTCCCCCGAAGTGTCAAAGCAAAGGCAAACCATATATCCCCCGCAAAGTTTTTCTCTAAAAGTATAACCTAAATTTTTAAAAATAGAAGTTAAAGGTTTTCAGGTTATTTTGTAAAAATGGGGTGGGATTGGTTTGCCGAAGGTAAATTGGGAAGTAATTGATATGATTTCTTCAATTTTTGCTCTATTGCCGTTTAATAGGTGTATTTTTCCTCTGTTTGTGTCTGCCTGCAATACCCTAAATCCCTCTTTTTCCGCTAAAACGATAAAGGTTTTGTAAAAATCGGAAATATGGGCTTTAATCAAAAAGGAAATAAAGCCTTCTCTGTCTTCCTCAATGTTGAAATTTTTTGTATGTATGAGTTTTCCGCTTGCAAGTCTTACAGGTTTTTTTTCTGCTAAAAGCCCGAACATTTTTTTGTGCCATCTGATTATTCCCGGAATGTTTTTTTTAAAGTCGTTTACAAGGTATAGGTATTCGCTTATTAAATCAAAGTCTTTTAAGGCAATTCCTTTTAAAAGTATAAATTCCCTCGTTTTGAAAAATTCCCTGTTTGAATACAATTCGGCGCTTTTAAAATCTCTTGCGTTTGCGTGTATGGCAGGCAGTTGAAGGTGAAAGAAACACACTTCGGTTATATCGGGGAATACTTCTTTCAGGTTTTCCGAATAGTTTTTCTGGAAGAAAAACCCGTTTGTTTTCCAGTTTGTCCTGAATTCTGGATAAAACCCCTTCTCTTTTATTTTTTTCAAAAAAATATAGTGCTCTTTTTCCCTGTTGATAGTTTCGGGAAGTTTTTTTGCCTTTTCTATTTCTTCCGGCTTTATTCCTGCAAAGACGTTTTTTTCAATGTCGCTTAGTTTTTCTTCAATTAAGTTTTTTTCGGGGAAAAACCTTTTTGCAAAGTTGTATGCGTCAATTCTCTGCATTGCGTTTTCAAGCCTTGCTATTTTGTTCAGTTTTTTTGCTTTTAAATACTTTGTTTGTGTTTCGTAAAGTTTCAAAAGTATTGACGCGTCTTTGGAAGCGTAAGCAATCTGGGATTGGGTTAACTCTCCCCCCCAGTCGCTTGTCTGCTCTTTTTTGTCTATTTCCTCGCCTAAGAAAGTTTTTGCAACGCTTTTAAGGCTGTATTTCACGTTTAAACCGCAACTTAAAACCTTTGTCGCGTTCATTGTGCAGAAGGTGTTTTCAAACTTGCAGTCAAATTCTTTTATAAGGTAGGACATGTCGTAAAATCCGTTGTGGAAAATTTTTACCTTTTTGCCGTCTTGAAAAACCTGTTTCAGGTATGGGGGAAAATGGATTTTCATTAAATCAAAAACAAAAACTTCGTCTTTTACCGCTATCTGGACAAGCCTTGTCTTTCCGAAGTCTTTTCCCCTGTAATCGTATGTTTCTATGTCAACGCCTAAAATTTCGGCGTTTAAAATGTCTTTTTCAACCTTTTCAAGTTTGAATACGGTGTCAACTAAAATCATGCGTTTCCTTTTTAACAAAAAAGCCCCGCAAAGGCGGGGCTTACAAAGTTTATGGTTTTAGTTTTTCTCTTTTAAAGCAGCCTGTGCCGCCGCAACTATTGCAACAGGCACTCTGTAAGGCGAGCAACTTACGTAGTTTAAGCCGACTCTATGGCAGAATTCAACCGATTTGGGCTCTCCGCCGTGCTCTCCGCATATTCCGAGTTTCAGGTTGGGATTTGTTTTTCTTCCCTTTTCGCAGGCTATTTTTACAAGTTGTCCCACGCCGTCAACGTCAATGCTCTGAAACGGGTCGTGGGGAAGTATCTTTTTGTCAAGGTAGATTTTTATGAATTCCCCTGCGTCGTCCCTTGAAAATCCTAATCCCATTTGGGTTAAGTCGTTTGTTCCGAATGAGAAGAATTGGGCGATTTCAGCTATCTGGTCTGCCGTGATTGCCGCTCTCGGCACCTCAATCATTGTTCCCATAAGGTAATCTATCTTTTCTCCCTTTTCTTCAAAAACCTTTTCTATCTCTTCTGTCAATATGTTTTTCAGGTATTCCAACTCGGCTTTAAAACCTATTAAGGGAATCATTATTTCGGGCAAGGGATTTAATCCTTTCTTTTTGTTGTTCAAAGCCGCTTCAATAATTGCCCTTACCTGCATTTTGTAAATTTCGGGATAGGTAATTCCGAGACGGCATCCCCTGTGTCCGAGCATTGGGTTCATTTCGTGAAGTGATTCAACCCTCTGTTTCAACTCTTCAAAAGAAACGCCCAAATCCTTTGCAAGTTCTTTTATATCTTCGTCTTCTTTCGGCAGGAATTCGTGTAATGGCGGGTCAAGAAGCCTTACGGTAACGGGAAGTCCGTCCATTGCCTCAAATATTCCCTCAAAGTCGCTTCTCTGCATGGGAAGTATCTTTGCAAGCGCTTTTTCCCTCTCTTCGGTTGTTTTTGCGACAATCATTTCCCTTACGGCTTTAATTCTGTCTTCTTCAAAAAACATGTGTTCCGTTCTGCAAAGCCCTATTCCTTTTGCGCCGAGGCTTCTTGCAACCTTTGAATCGTGCGGGGTGTCGGCGTTTGTTCTTACCCCCAACTTTTTAAACTCTTCCGCCCAAGAAATGATTTTTACATAGTTTGAGCACACGACCGAGTCTTCAATTTTGCCTTTGCCGTGGATAAGAATGTTTATTACCTCGGAAGGCATGGTTTTTACTTCGCCTTCTATTACCTCTCCGGTTGTACCGTCTATTGAGATGTAATCGCCTTCTTTTAAAGTCCTTCCCCTTGCAGTTAAGGTTTTTGCGTTATAGTCAATTTCAAGTTCGCCAGCACCGACAACGCAGGGTTTTCCCATTCCCCTTGCAACAACCGCGGCGTGGGAAGTCATTCCGCCCCTTGCGGTTAAAATACCTTCCGCCGCGTCCATTCCGGCAAGGTCTTCCGGCGAGGTTTCTATTCTGACAAGAATAACCTTGTCTTTTTTAGCCATCTCAACCGCTTTTTCCGCGGAAAATGCAATCTTTCCGCTTGCGGCGCCGGGCCCGGCGTTTAAGCCTTTTGTGAGAAGCCTGCCATCTTTCAAAGCCTTTTCCTTGTCCTCTTTGTCAAATACGGGGGCGAGCAACTGTGTCACCGCATCGGGGTCTATTCTCATAATTGCTTCTTCTTTTGTTATCAGCCCTTCGTCAACCATGTCAACGGCAATTCTGATTGATGCAAATCCGGTTCTTTTTCCGTTTCTTGTTTGAAGAAGGTATAGTTTGCCCCTTTCAATGGTGAATTCCAAATCCTGCATATCCCTGTAATGCTTTTCAAGTTTCTGGTAAACCTCAACAAGTTGCTTAAAAACTTCGGGCATTTCCTCTTCAAGGGATTTTAATCCGCTTTCCTTTGCCTGCTCTTTTGTAATCGGGTGGGGTGTCCTTATGCCTGCGACAACGTCTTCACCCTGTGCGTTAATGAGGTATTCTCCGAAAAACCTCTTTTCTCCTGTTGCGGGGTCTCTTGTAAATGCAACACCTGTTGCAGAGTCTTCTCCAAGGTTTCCGAATACCATGGATTGAACGTTTACCGCGGTGCCCCAATCGTCGGGAATGCCGTTAATCCTTCTGTAAACCTTTGCCCTTTCATTGTTCCAAGACTCAAACACGGCGTTTATCGCAAGCCACAACTGTTCTTTCGGGTCTTGCGGAAATTCTTTTCCTGTCTGCTCTTTGTAAATTTCTTTGTATCTTTCAACAAGTTTTTTCAAATCTTCGGCATCCAAATCTGTATCGTTTTTTACTCCCTTTTCCTTTTTCATTTTTTCAAGTTCATGCTCAAAATAAGAGGAGTCTATTTTCATTACAACGTTTCCGAACATTTGGATAAATCTTCTGTAAGAGTCGTATGCAAACCTTTCGTTGCCCGAAACCTTTGCAAGCCCTTTAACAGCGGTGTCGTTTAAGCCAAGGTTTAAGATTGTGTCCATCATACCCGGCATTGAAACCCTTGCGCCTGAACGAACCGAAACCAGAAGCGGGTTTTCTGGGTCTCCGAATTTTTTCCCGGTTTCCTTTTCAAGCCTTTTCAGGTTTTCTTCAACCTGTTCTTTTAACCCTTCCGGGTATTTTCCCCCGTTTTTGTAGTAGTAAACGCATGCCTCTGTCGTTATTGTAAATCCCGGCGGCACCGGAATTCCTATATTGCACATTTCGGCGAGATTTGCTCCTTTTCCGCCCAGCAAGTCTTTCATCTTTGCGTTGCCTTCGGCAGCGCCTTTGGTGAAATAATAAACATACTTGGTCATAAAACCTCCTTTAAGCCGTTTAGGTATTTGTTCAGGGTAATTATCAATTGGGATTTTTGTCCTTCTTTAAATGGCAGGGTGAATAAAATTCTTTTTTCGGAATTTTTTATTTTTGCTATAAATTTTGAATTTTTATCAATTGTTGAATCAACCTTTTCAATTTGATGAAATGGAATGTTGAAAGAGTCTTTTTTGCCTAAAAATGAAAATCCTCCTGTGGTGAGAATAAATGCGCAGACAAAGTTTTTTAATTGCTGTCCGTTTTCGTCAAGATATGTAAATTTCGGAGAAAATCCTTTGATTGTAAGTTTTGGTTTTACAAGCAGTAAAGGCTCTTCGTTTGGAAACATGTGAATAATGGTTGATACGTTGAGATATTCCGGAAAATTTGTCCTTATACTGTTTTTAAATTGTTTTAAAAGATTTTCGCTTTCTCCGTCATTGTGGAATAAATATCCGCAGCCTTCGCAAATATTTCTTCCCACAGGGTTGTGAAAACCGCACTGCGGACACATTTTTAAGAGAAGGTTTCCGCAGAATGAGCAAAACATCTGCCCTTCAAGGTTGAGCATTCCGCAGTTGTCGCATTTGTACATCTTTTTGCCTTCTTCTTTGTTGACAAGGGAGTTGCAGTTCGGGCAGTAAATTAAATCTTTTTCTATAAAAGTCTGGCAGAATGGACATTTGATTTTTTCTTCTTCAAGTTTATCAACGGTTTCGTCTTCAAGGTATTTAAAATAGTGATAACTTTCTCCCCCTTTGTTCATGTCCCCCGCAGCCTGAGAGATTTCGGCAAAGTCTATCTTTTTTGAATACATTGAATGGCCGATAACAAGGGCAAGGTCGGCAATTGAGAGAATTACCCTTGGCGTCCCTTCCGAGAAGTTGTAAATTCCCTTGTATGCGGTTTCGGAAAAGATTTTTTCCGCTTCTCCGCCTGCAACCTTTATTCTGTGCTGAATGAGTTTTTTTGTATCAAAGTAGTCAAGGTTTCTCAGAAAAAACCTTACCGGAAGCCTCTGCCAGAATTCCGGCATATTTCTTATTGCCGGTTCAAGGGGTTTTTGTCCCGAAAGAATAAAACTTAAAAGAAATTCCCCTTGGTGGACAAGGTTCATTAAAATTCTCAATTCCTGCAACATTTCGGGATTGTTTGCAAGCATCTGTCCTTCGTCTATGATTACAATGTTTTTGTATCCATTGTCTTTCAATTCTTTCAGTTTTTCTTTCATTGAATTTAGAATGCTGATTTTGTTTGTTACGTCTATTCCTTCAACGCCGAACTGCCTTGCTATTTCCGCAAGCATTTCGTTAACGGAAAGGGTGGGGTGGTCAAGAAACGCTATGTTTACTTCGGTGCCTACGTCTTCTTTGATTGTTTCCATAAATTTTTTCAAAAGGGTTGTTTTTCCGTCTCCCGCATTTTCGGAAATAATCAAGGCTCCGCCTTTGCCCGAAACAACGGTAAATTTCAGACGCAAAAGGCATTCCTGATGCTGTTTGCTCATATACATCATGTCGGGGTCGGGCGCAAGCGCAAAGGGATTTTTCTTTAAGCCCCAATACCTTAGATAAGCAGGAATTTTTTTCTCTTTATTCTCAATGTTTTTTTCCATACGTCACCTGTAAATCTATTATACCAACAATGCTTTTTTTTAAAAGTTTTTTTAGGCTGTAAGTGATATTTAAAACATAATTTTATTTAATTTTGAAAATAAAAAAAGCCCGGGGAAACCCGGGCGAGGTTAAAAGTGTTTGAAATTCGGATTAATACTTTGTTATTGCAGGGGTAAACAGGTATCTGTCCTGATTTGCTCCGCAGATGTTGAGTCCCAAAATATTGCCTGATGAGGTTTCGGCCACAACCCTGTCAATAGTCTGCCCGTTCAGGTTTGA